>NZ_JBSTYP010000067.1:0-24515 GCF_054052405.1 Aeromonas aquatilis
TGAAAGGCTGGGGTATCCATGATGGTAGACCTCAAGGTGATGGCCTACTTCAAGCTTAGCCTTTCAACACGTAATTGGGACATAGCCTTTTGTTTGGTGCTGAGGGGGGATGCGCAGAGCCGTTATCGGCGTTTGGCAAGATGCATCATGGCCTCCAATACGGCGCCGCCGATAGCGCGGGCCTTGTCAGAGACGGTGGTAGCATCGGCGCGCTCGCCTCTGGGGTCGATGTCACCAATCTTGAAGCCGACGGTCACCTCGATGCCATTGCTGAGCAATCCCCGTACCATGCCGGAGAGCGGCGCTATGATGGGGGCGTCCCCCACGTGGGCGATCACGTCTCCTTCCTGCACCAGATCGCCGAGCTGGATCAGGCTCTTCATCACCCCGGCGGCGGGGGCACGTACCACCCGGCGGGCGGAGTGCCCCTCGATGACACCGGGAATGCCGGTGTTGGGCTGGGCGGGGCCCTGATAGATGACCCGCCCCAGATGGTGGCCGCGGTTGGTCTCGATCACCGCATCGCAGTCACGCCCCGCCTCAAAGCCCGGGCCAAGGGCCACCGTAATGGGGGCCATCTCCTTGTGGGTGCCGAGATTCTGCTTGGCGAGGATGGCATCTACCAGATAGCGGGGCTTGAGCTCGGCGAGGGTGGCACAGTCGGGGTCAACCAGTAGCGGAATGACGCCCCGATCCAGTTGCTCGAACGCCTGTTCGACGCTCTCGACCCGCTTGGCACGCACCCCTTCGACGCTGGTCTCACCGTCGAACATCCCTTGGGCGAAGGCAACGGTACGGCGGATCACCGTCGGTTTGTCGAGATCCAGCATCACCACCTTGAAGCCGGCATTGTGCAGGCGCAGTGCCACCCCGGTGGCGATATCGCCGGAGCCGCGCATCACCACCAGTTGATCCCGCTTGAGGCGCACATCATCCTGCATCAGGCCGCCTGCCTTGCCGTTCTTCACCTGCAACAACTCGGCGAGAATGCTGATGGCGATCTCCTCGGGGGTCTCGGCGCCGATGTTGTAGCCGATGGGGGCGTGCAACTGCTGCAGTTGGGTCTGGCTCACCCCTTGCTGGCGCAGGGCCTGGGTGAAGGTCTGCACCTTGCGCTTGCTGGCGAGCAGCCCCAGATAGGCGAGGGGACGGCTGATCAGCCGATCCAGCGCCTCCTTGTCCTGATGGTTGGTGGCGATGATAACGAAGTTGGCGGGCTCGATGGCCAGCGCCTCGATCACCGCGCTGATGGTATCGGCTTGCTTGAGATGGGTTCCCGCGGGGAAGTGATCGGGGTTGAGGCTCCCTTCAAAACAGTCGCCGACATGGATATCAAAGCCCAGCGGCGCCGCCGCATGGGCCAGCGCCCGGTTGACGTGACCGGCGCCGATTAATACCAGCCGGGGGCGCAGGCCGTAGACATCGATATAGACCGACATGGCGCCGCCGCAATCCGACCCCACCGCATGCTCGCCGTTGCGGGCCATCCGGCCATGGAAGATGCGTGGCTTGCGCTCGGCAATGGCCGCCACGGCCTCGTCGATCACCAGCCGTTCAATCATGCCGCCGCCGATGGTGCCGAGGATCTGGCCATCGGCCATCACCAGCATCTGGGCCTGATGGCGGGGTGTGGAGCCACGGCTCTCGATGATCTGGGCAATGGCGAACGGGGTATTGGCCTGTTCCAGCCGGGCTGCGTGTGAAAATAGATTCATAAGGTACCTCTTCTTATCCTTAAACCATCATGGGCGAGGCGGCTGTGCCTCATCCGAAGCGAAGTGGCCGAGTGCGTGGCGAATGGGCTGATGCTCGCGTACCGCTCCCTGCCAGATGGCGTGGAGCTCGGGGTGCCGGGCCAGCAGGTTTATCAATTGCGGCTGCCATAACGCCTCATTTTGATAATCGCCATTGATAAACCAGATCCGGCGCGCCCTGGCCGGGGTGCCCTTGAACACCCCCTGGGGGTGAGAGAGGAGCCGGTGAAACAGCGCCCAATCGAGCGGGTCACCGGCCTCTATCCCGCACAGGACCTGAAGTTCGGCCCAGCGGTGGATCTGCTGCGGGTCGGCCTTGGCCCCCACCATGGCGCCGCCCGTCAGGGCGATCACCCAATCACTGCTCTGGGGAATGCAAGGTTCGTGCAAAGCGGGCACTTTCAATAA
Source organism: Aeromonas aquatilis (assembly GCF_054052405.1). NCBI lineage: Bacteria > Pseudomonadati > Pseudomonadota > Gammaproteobacteria > Aeromonadales > Aeromonadaceae > Aeromonas > Aeromonas aquatilis. The sequence goes on from NZ_JBSTYP010000067.1 coordinate 2,163, forward strand.
CTTGTGATTGGCTCCATCCGCCTCGACCAGGATGAGATCGAAGCGCTGCTGCCCCTTGATAAGATCAACTTGTTGAGGCGTTGGACCCGCCACCTTGCCGCTGGCCTGATCGATATGGCTGAACAGGGCGACCAGGGTCGGTTCATCGGGTAGTTGCTGACAGCGGGTCAGCTGGCGGACGGGATCGGCTTCCAGGATCAATTCCCGATAGTGTGACGGGGCAGGCAGAAACATCCGGGTGGTGGTGGTAATTAGCACCCTTTTACCCTGTTTATAAAAATATTCCGCCAGCCAGAACAGGGTGCTGGTTTTTCCACCGGCTCCGCAAAGGCTAATTAAGGTGGTATGGCTATCAATATTTTTGGTGAGCGGGTTTAATAGCGGATCTATATCTGGAAATGCGACAGCAACAGCGTGTGGTAGCGACATAATGACGACCAAAATAAATATCGAAGAGAGTGGGAAACAACGTTGCCAGGAACAAGTGCAGTGTGACTGTATAATAACGGCGGCGGGTTTATCTTCCCGAATGGGTACCTGGAAAATGATGCTACCTTATTGCCAGGGGACAATGCTTGATGCAAGTCTCAAAAATGCCCTGGCATTTTGTCAGCGGGTTATTCTGGTGGTGGGCCATCGTGGCGAGGAGCTTGAAGCTCGCTACGGGTTACGGCCAGATATTGTTGTCGTCCACAACCCCGACTATCGGCAGGGGCTGGGCAGCTCGATCCGCTGTGCCCTGGCGGCCAGTGATGCAGACTACCTCTTTATCAGCCACGGTGATCTCCCCTGTATCCCGCGCGGCGTCTATCAGCAGCTCTGGCAGGAACGGGGCCGGGAGGCGCTCTTTCCCTGCTGGAAGGGGGAGGCGGGCCATCCGGTGTTGCTGCCAAAATCCCTTGCCCGTGAGCTGGCCGCGGCCCCGGTGCAGCAGTCGGTGCGGCGCTGGTTGCAAGGGTATCCGCACCGTCTGGTGCCGGTCGACAGCCCCGCCATCCTGTTTGATGTGGATACCCCGGAGCGTTATCAGGCGCTGTTGGGGGGGCGTGCTGGAAAATGAGACAATGCGCACGAAATAAGCTTTTTTAAAAAGATAACGGGGAGATAAATAGCGTATCAAAGTGATATTTATCGCGCCTGAGTTGATAGGGTGAGTTCTTTTTAATCAGCTCAACAAGTAAATTTCAGAGTGATTGATAACTACTCGCAACGCCCATAATGGTGACATCGCCAATTCCCCTCATTAATTGGAGCTACCTCACGCTTTTACCCTGAAAAATAGTTTTGTAGCTAGTTTTGTTGCGGTAGTGGCCTGATAGTTGCTCCTCTCCTTGCCAAGGGGTAAAGCCCGTGCGGGATACCCCATTTATTCATGCTGCCAATGGGCAGAACAGCTGCAAGGAGATTGCCATGGGCGATATTATGCGACCCGTTCCGTTCAAGAACCTTCTGACCCGTATTTTCGCGGAATATAAAGAGAGTCAGAGCATTTTCGGTATTCCCGCCGCGCAATTCTATCGCAAGCAGGACGAGCGCAAGACCAAGGTGTTCGGTGAAACCTGCGAAACCCCCATCGGGCCGGCGGCGGGCCCCCATACCCAGCTGGCCCAGAATATCGTCACCTCCTGGCTGACCGGCGGGCGCTTTATCGAGCTCAAGACGGTGCAGATCCTGGACCGTCTCGAACTGGCAAAGCCCTGCATCGATGCCGAAGACGAGTGCTTCAACACCGAGTGGTCCACCGAGTTCACCCTGCCCAAGGCGTTTGACGAGTATCTGAAGGCCTGGTTTGCCCTCTACTTGCTGGAAGAGGTGTTCGACCCGCGCCTCGACGGAGAGGCCAAGTCCTTCATCTTCAACATGAGCGTGGGTTACAACCTCGATGGCATCAAACAGCCACCGATGCAGCAGTTTATCCACAGCCTGATGGATGCAAGCCAAAGTCCGAAATTTGCCGAGTACCAGCAGGTATTGCGCGAGCTGGTGGCCGACGAGCAGTTTATCGCCGAGCTGGGACTGGGGGCGCGTCGCGATCGCCTGCAACAGCTGGTAGATCGTATCCCGGCCAATTTGGTGCACGGCGTCACCCTCTCCACCATGCACGGCTGCCCGCCCAACGAAATTGAGGCCATCTGCCGCTACATGCTGGAAGAGAAGGGGCTCAACACCTTCGTAAAACTCAACCCGACCCTGCTGGGCTACCCGCGGGTGCGCGAGATCCTCGATACCTGTGGCTTTGATTACATTGGTCTGAGCGAAGAGTCGTTCGATCACGACCTCAAGCTGGATCAGGCCAAAGGGATGCTGGTTCGCCTGATGGCGCTGGGGGCCGAGAAGGGGCTCACCTTCGGGGTCAAGTTGACCAACACCCTCGGTACCATCAACCGCAAAGGCGCACTGCCCGGTGATGAGATGTACATGTCCGGCCGGGCGCTGTTCCCGCTCTCCATCAACGTGGCCGCCGTGCTGTCCCGCGCCTTCGATGGCAAGCTGCCCATCTCCTACTCGGGCGGTGCCAGCAAGTTCAACATCGCCGAGATCTTCGAGACCGGTATTCGTCCCATCACCATGGCCACCGACCTGCTGAAACCGGGTGGCTATCTGCGCCAGATCGAGTGCCTTAAAGAGATCGACGCCTCCGACAGTTGGGGCATGAGTCAGGTGGATGTGGCTAAGCTGGAGCGGCTTGCCGCCAAGGCCCTCACCATGGATTACACCCAGAAGGAGTGGAAGTCCGACGATCGCATCGAAGTGGGGGGCGGCTTGCCGCTGACCGACTGCTACGTGGCACCCTGCGTCACCGCTTGCGCCGTGCATCAGGATATCCCCGAGTACATTAGCCTGATGGGCGAGGGGGAGTATGTGGCAGCCCTTGAGCTGATTTATCAACGCAACGCCTTGCCCGCCATCACCGGCCATATCTGCGATCACCAGTGCCAGTACAACTGTACCCGTCTCGATTACGACAGCCCGCTCAATATCCGCGAGCTGAAAAAGGTAGCCCTCGAGCGTGGCTGGGAAGGGTACAAGGCGCGCTGGCATAAACCGGCAGGCAGTGGTGACAAGCACCCGGTGGCGGTGATTGGTGCTGGTCCGGCCGGTCTCTCCGCCGGTTACTTCCTGGCCCGCGCCGGTCATCCGGTCACCGTGTTCGAGCGCGAAGCGGATGCCGGTGGCGTGGTCAAGCACATCATCCCCGAGTTCCGCATTCCGGCCGAGCTTATCCAGCATGACATCGACTTTGTTGCCGCCCACGGGGTCAAGTTCGAGTTTGGCTGCGATCCGGCGCTCACCGTCGACAAGCTGCACGCTCAGGGCTTTACCTATGTATTCGTCGGCATCGGCGCCGACAAGAATGGCGGCATGCGCCTCGAAGGGGAGCATGATCGGGTCTACAAGTCATTCAACTTCCTGCGCAGCTTCAATCAGGGCAAACCGCTGCCGCTGGGCCGCCATGTGGCGGTGATCGGTGCCGGCAACACCGCCATGGACTGTGCACGCGCTGCCCTCAAGGTACCCGGTGTCAGCGATGTCACCGTGATCTACCGCCGCAGCGAAAAAGAGATGCCCGCCTATCGTGAGGAGTATCTGGAAGCGGTGGAGGATGGAGTGCGTTTCTGCTTCCTCACCAATCCGGAGCGCTTTGAGAAAGATGGCAAGCTCACCGTGCGAATGATGGCGTTGGGGGATCCTGACGAGCAGGGCCGCCGCCGTCCGGTGCCCACCGAGCAGACCGAAGTGATGCAGATGGATGCGCTGATCACCGCCATCGGCGAACAGCCTGACTGCGAAGTGCTCAAGGCGATGGGCATTCCTCTTGGCAGCGATGGCTGGCCGGATGTGGATAGCCAGAGCGGCGAAACCAGCCGTCGCAACGTCTTCCTCATCGGTGACGTACAGAGCGGCCCGTCCTCCATCGTCGGTGCCATCGGTGGTGCTCGCCGCGCCGCGGATCTGGTGCTCTCTCGCGAGCATATCGCTGGCAGAGAGATCGAGGTGTCAATCCAGCCGTCGGGCAAAGAGGAGATCTACCGCCGCAAGGGGAGCATCGCCGTCACCATGGTCGACAAGGGCGAACGCGATGCCTTCGTGGCGCAAGAGGCGCACCGTTGCCTCGAGTGCAACTACCTCTGCAGCAAGTGTGTGGATGTCTGTCCCAACCGGGCCAACGTCGCCATCGCGGTGCCGGGCTTCAAGGATCAGTTCCAGACCCTGCACCTGGATGCCTACTGCAACGAGTGCGGCAACTGCGCCCAGTTCTGCCCGTGGCAGGGCAAGCCCTATCAGGACAAGGTCACCATCTTCAGCCTGCCACAGGACTTCGACAACAGTCGCAACCCCGGTTTCTATCTGGCGGATGGGGGTGAGCTGCGGGTGCGTCAGGGTGGTGAGACCTACCGTTTCACTATCGATGCCCAGAGCCGTATCAAGGATGCCCCCGAGGCGCTCGCTGACATGTGCCGCATCATCAGCCATGTCCACGCTCATCATCACTACCTGCTGGGGGCCGTCGAGGCCTGAGCGAATAACGAATAAGCGAAGGAGCACACCATGTTTATTCTGAAAAACGTCACCGCCGTCCAGCTGGAGCCGACCCGGGTACTGGAAGGGGTGGATATCGCCATCGAAGGATCGCTTATCAAAGCGGTGGGGCCCAATCTGCGGGCCCTCTACCCGGAGGCCAACTATCGGGAGATGGGGGGCAAGCTGGTGATGCCGGGCATCGTCTGTGCCCACAACCACTTCTACTCCGGCCTGTCGCGGGGGATCATGGCCAATATCGCCCCCTGTCCGGACTTTATCTCCACCCTGAAAAACCTCTGGTGGCGGCTCGATCGGGCGCTCGATGAAGAGTCCCTCTACTACAGCGGCCTCATCTGCTCGCTGGAAGCGATCAAGAGCGGCTGCAGCGCGGTGATCGACCACCACGCTTCGCCCAACTTCATCAAGGGTTCCCTGAATGTATTGCGCAAAGGGTTTGTGGAGGCGGGTCTGCGCGGCATGACCTGCTTCGAGACCACGGATCGCAACGGCGGCCTCGCCGAGCTGCAGGCCGGGGTGGAGGAGAACATCCTGTTCGCCCAACAGATCGATGCCGCCAAGGCCAAGGGGAACGAACCCTATCTGGTGGAAGCCCATATCGGTGCCCACGCCCCCTTTACCGTGCCCGATGAGGGGCTGGCCATGCTGCGCGAAGCGGTGCAGGTCACCGGTCGCGGTCTGCATATCCATGTGGCGGAAGACCGCTACGACATGGCTCACGGTCACCACCACTATGGCAAGGAGCCCATCGCCCGGCTGGACGAGTTTGGCCTTATCGACAGCAAATCCCTGGTGGCCCACGGCATTTACCTGAGCCCCTCGGATGTCGAGCTGCTCAACAGCCGCGATGCCTTCCTGGTGCACAACGCCCGCTCCAACATGAACAACCACGTGGGCTACAACATGCACCTGCCGGAGTATCGCAATCTGGCGCTCGGCACCGATGGCATCGGCTCCGACATGTTCGAAGAGCTCAAGTTCGCCTACTTCAAACACAAGGATGCCGGTGGCGCGCTGTGGCCCGACAGCTTTGCCCGCTTCCTCTGGAACGGCAACACCCTGCTGGAGCGCAACTTTGGCGCCAAATTTGGCCGGCTGGAGCCCGGCTACAAGGCCGACCTCACCATCTGCGACTACGACGCACCGACCCCGCTGGCGCCGCGCAACCTCGGTGGCCATCTCGCCTTTGGCATGGGCTCATCCTCGGTCAACAGCGTGATGGTGGAGGGGCGCATGGTCTATCAGGATCGCGAGTTCCCGTTCGATGTCGCGCCCCTTTATGAGCAGGCCAGCAAGGTGGCGAGCCGCCTGTGGCAACGGATGGATCAGCTGGCCTAAGGCCACCTTCCGCAGTTTTGGACCGGATTGCCCGCCCTGTGGATCACCCTCGGCGGCGGGCAGCAAGAGTAAGGACAACACATGATTGAGCAATTCTTCCGACCCGAACACCTGGGTCAGGCTTTGGAACTCAAGGCCAGCTTCGGCAACGACGCCGTCTACATGGGGGGCGGCAGCAAGCTGAACGCCGCTCCGACCCACACCGACAAGAAGGTCGCCATCTCGCTGGACAAGCTGGGGCTTGGCCAGATTGAGCAGCAGCACGGCCAGCTCCATATCGGCGCCACCGTCACCCTGCAGACCCTCAAAGATGACCCCCGTACTCCGGCCGCCCTCTGTGAGGCGCTGGGGTTTGTCTACTCCCGCCATGTGCGCAATCAGGCCACCCTCGGCGGCGAAATTGCCTGCCAGCAGCAGGACTCCCCGCTGCTGCCGGTGCTGCTGGTACTCGAAGCGGTCGTGGTGCTGGAGAACAACCAGCTGCAACCCATCGATACCTATCTGGCCGGCCAGCGCAAGGAGCTGGTACTGGGTGTTGTGCTGCCTGAGCCCGCGCTGCGCTGCGCGACTCGCCGCATCAGCCGCAACGCCGATGGCCTGGCGGTGATGACCGCCGCCGTAGCCCTCGACAGCATTGGCGAGATGCGGGTGGCTGTCGCTGGCGTCACCCCGCAGCTGATGCGTTTGCGGGATGTGGAGCGCCGCGAACTGCACGATGCCGCGCTGGAGGCCGCCGTGAGCGAGCTGATTTCGCCCCGTGAGGATCTGGCGGGCAGCGTGAGTTACAAGCGGTATATCAGCGGTGTGGTCGTGGCGGATCTGCTGGTGGATTGCCAGCAGCAGGAGGTGCAAGCATGATGGAACTCAACTTTACCCTGAACGGTGCCCTGCGAACCGTCATCTGCAAGGCTGGTGACAATGCCCAGCGTGTACTGTTCAATCAGTGCCGGATGCACTCGGTGCGCAACAGCGACGACGGCTTTGGTTTCGCCGGCTCCGACGCCATCTTCTTTAACGGCAAGGTGATCAACGCTTCCCTGCTGATCGCCGCACAACTGGAGGGGGCGCAGGTGCGCACCGCCGAGTCGCTCGGCAGCTGGAACCAGCTCAGTCTGGTGCAGCAGGCGATGGTGGATGTGGGGGTGGTGCAGTCCGGTTACAACGATCCGGCCGCCGCGCTCATCGTCACCGACCTGCTTGATCGCCATCCCGAGCCCACTCGTGATCAAATCGACGATGCCCTCTCGGGCTTGTTCCACCGCGATGGCGGTTACCAGCAGTTCTATCAGGCCATCGAGCTTGCCTGCTCGCGGATGAAGGACCCGGATTACCTGTGCCAGATTGCCCCCGAGTTTCGTGACGACTTGCGCCACATCGGCAAGAGCTGCCCGAAAGTGGACGCAGCCAAGATGGTGCAGGCCAAGCCCTGCTACGTGGAAGACCGAGTCACCGACGATGCGCTGATCATCAAGATGCTGCGCAGTCCCCATCCCCATGCGGTGATCACCAAACTCGATGTGAGCCGCGCCGAAGCCATGCCGGGTGTGGTGCACGTCATTACCTATCTCAACTGCCCGGATGTGTTTTACACCCCGGGTGGCCAGAGTGCCCCCGAGCCGTCACCGCTCGATCGCCGTATGTTCAGCCGCAAGCTGCGTCACGTCGGTGACCGGGTCGCCGCCGTGGTGGCCGAGAGCGAAGCGGTCGCGCTGGCGGCCCTGAAACTCATCGACGTCGAGTATCAGGTGCTGCCTGCGGTCATGAATATCGACGAGGCGATGGCCCCAAATGCCCCGCTGGTGCACGACGAACCCATCATCTATATGGCTGGCGCGCCTGCGGATCTGGAGCAGCAGAACGCCTGCTCGGTACGCCGTGGCGACGAGCACATGATCATCAACTTCCCCATCGGTTCCCGTCCGCACGAGAACCTGGCTGCCAGCGTCCATGGCGAGATCGGTGATGTGGCCAAAGGGTTTGCCGAGGCGGACGAAATTGTCGAGCGCACCTACGAATCGACTCAGGCCCAGCAGTGCCCGACCGAGCCGCACATCTGCTTCACCTACATGGATGGGGATCGTCTGGTCATTCACGCCTCTACCCAGGTGCCCTGGCACGTACGCCGTCAGGTAGCGCGTATCGTTGGCCTCAAGCAACATCAGGTGCATGTGATCAAGGAGCGGGTAGGGGGCGGTTTCGGCTCCAAGCAGGATATCCTGCTGGAAGAGGTGTGCGCTTGGGCGACCAGGGTCACCGGCCGTCCCGTCACTTTCCGCTACACCCGTGAAGAGGAGTTCATCAGCAACACCTCCCGCCATGTGGCCAAGGTGAAGGTCAAAGTAGGGGCCAAGAAAGATGGCACCATCACCGCTATCGACATGGATTTTCGCGCCAACACCGGTCCTTACGGCAACCACTCTCTGACGGTGCCGAGCAACGGACCGGCGCTCTCCCTGCCGCTCTATCCGTGCGACAACGTGCGCTTTACCGTCAACACCTACTACAGCAACATCTGTCCGACCGGTGCCTATCAGGGCTACGGTGCGCCCAAGGGCAACTTTGCCCTGACCATGGCGATTGCCGAACTTGCCGAGAAACTGGGTATCGATCAGCTCGACATGGTGGAGCACAACCGGGTGCACGAAGGGGACATCCTCAAGGTGCTGGGTGCCATCGGCGAGGGCAAGATGCCCACCTCGGTACCCCACGCCGCCAGTTGCGCCCTCGAGCCCATCCTCAAGCAGGGTCGCGAGCTGATCGCCTGGGACAGCCCCAAACCCGCTGACGGGGATTGGCGCATCGGTCGTGGCGTCGCCATCATCATGCAAAAATCGGGGATCCCGGATATCGATCAGGCCAACTGCATGGTCAAACTGGAATCGGACGGCACCTTTATCGTCCACTCCGGTGGCGCCGATATCGGTACCGGCCTCGATACCGTGGTGGCCAAGCTGACCGCCGAAGTGCTCGGTTGCCCGCTCAGCGATGTGCATGTGATCTCTGGCGACACAGACCACGCCCTGTTCGACAAGGGAGCCTACGCCTCGTCCGGTACCTGCTTCTCCGGCAACGCGGCCAAGATGGCGGCCGAGAATCTCAAGGCGAAGATCCTGTTCCACGGCGCCGCCATGCTGGGCGAGCCGGTCGAAGACGTAGAGCTGGTTCACCCGGGCATAGTACGCGGCAAGCTGGGGGAGGTGACCCTCGCCAAGCTGGCCCACAAGGCCGAGACCGGTACCGGCTTCGGGATTCTGGTGGGCACCGCCAGCTACATCACCTCTGATCTTGCCTTCCCGTACGGCGCCAACTTCGCCGAGGTGGCGGTCAACGTCAGAACCGGCGAGATCCGGCTCGACAAGTTCTACGCCCTGCTCGACTGTGGCACCCCCATCAACCCGGAGCTGGCCCTCGGCCAGATCTACGGGGCGACCATGCGGGCTATCGGCCACACCATGACTGAGGAGATCTGCTACGACGGCAAGGGCATCCCGCTGACCCGGGATCTCAAGAGCTATGGTGCACCCAAGATTGGCGACATTCCGCGCGACTTCCGGGCCTTCCTGGTACCGAGTGACGACAAGGTTGGCCCTTACGGCGCCAAGTCCATCTCGGAGATCGGGGTGAACGGCGCGGCGCCCGCCATCGCCACCGCCATCCACGACGCCTGCGGTGTCTGGCTGCGCAAGTGGCACTTCACGCCGGAGCAGATCCTGCGCGAGCTGGGCAAGCTGGAGCAAAAAGTGTCGGCATAACAAAAGAAAAGGTGAGGGGCGGGCGCCAGCTCGCCCCCAGCGCCTGACGGCGGAATGAGTACTCCGCCTACCTTCTGTGTGATGGGACAAACATGATGTCTAAAACAACACGCAAGCACTCGGATCTCATTTACGAGCTGGAAGACAAACCTCCGTTTTATCAAACCCTGATGGGCGCAGTGACCCATCTGCTGGCTATTTTTGTCCCCATGGTGACCCCGGCGCTGATCGTCGGCGGCGCCTTGGGCCTCTCCACCGAGATCACCGCCTATCTGGTCTCCATGGCGATGATCGCCTCCGGTATCGGCACCTGGTTGCAGGTGAACCGTTATGGCCCCATCGGTTCTGGGCTGCTCTCCATCCAGTCGGTCAACTTCTCCTTCGTGACCGTGATGATCGCGCTCGGCGGCGCCATGAAAAAAGATGGCATCCATGAGGAGCTGATCGTCTCGACCCTGCTCGGGGTCTCCTTTGTCGGCGCCTTTCTGGTGATGGGCTCCTCCTTTGTGCTGCCCTACCTCAAGCGGGTGATCACACCGACTGTGAGCGGTGTGGTGGTACTGATGATTGGCCTGAGCCTTATCAAGGTGGGGATCATCGACTTTGGCGGCGGCTTCTCCGCTATGAGCAGCGGCACCTTCGGCAAATACGAGCACATCGGGTTGGGGCTTTTGGTGCTCTGCGTCATCGTCGCCTTCAACTGCAGCAAAAGCCCGCTGCTTCGCATGAGCGGGATCGCCATCGGCCTGATTGTGGGATATGCGGTGGCCCTGATGCTCGGCATGGTGGATTTCTCCGCCCTTGAGAACCTGCCGCTTATTACGGTGCCGATCCCGTTCAAGTACGGTTTCTCCTTCGATTTTCACGCCTTTATGTTGGCGGGCACCATCTATCTGTTGAGTGTGCTGGAGGCGGTGGGGGACATCACCGCCACCGCCATGGTCTCCCGGCGGGATATTCAGGGCTCCGAGTTTCAAAAACGGCTCTCCGGCGGTGTGCTGGCGGATGGGTTGGTCTCGGTCATTGCCTCTGCCCTCGGCTCTTTGCCGCTCACCACTTTTGCCCAGAACAACGGGGTGATCCAGATGACCGGGGTGGCCTCACGACATGTGGGCAAGTTTATTGCCGTCATTCTGGTGCTGCTGGGGCTCTTCCCCGTAGTGGGGCGCTTCTTTACCACCATACCGTCGCCTGTGATGGGGGGCGCCATGGTCATCATGTTCTCCATGATCGCCATCGCCGGTGGTCGCATCATCATCAGCCACGGTTTCGATCGGCGGGAGACCCTGATTGTCGCCACCTCGCTCGGGTTGGGGCTCGGCGTCTCCTACGACCCGAACGTCTTCAAGGTGCTGCCGGCGGGTATCTACATGCTGGTGGAGAACCCCATCTGTGCCGGCGGCATCACCGCCATCATCATGAATCTGGTGTTACCACAGAGCCGCAAGCGCAAGGCAGCCGTCAGGGATGCCGAGGCGGTGGAGGTGATCCAGCTGAGCGACAAGCCGGATGTGATCTTTACCGCCCGCAGTGCGGGCCAGCCATTGGCCAGCAAGGGGGAGGGTTCACCCGAGCCAGTGCCCGGGCAGGCGGTGGCGCCACAAGTGGAACGGAGCTGACGGTTAAACCGGCAAAAAACGTCAACAGAACAAGAAAAAACAGGGAAACGGTTATGAAAAACGACAACTCTGTCAAAGCGGTACGCGGCAGCTTCTTCGACATCACCCGGGTGGTGGATCAGCCCGAGGAGATTGAGTCCAACGCCCGCCTTATCGAGGATGGTCTGCTGATCATTCGCAACGGCTGCATCGACTGGTTTGGTGAGTGGGAGGAGGGCAAGGATCGCATTCCGGCCGAGGTGCGGGTGCGCGATTACCGCGGCAAGATGATAGTGCCTGGCTTTGTCGATACCCACATTCACTATCCCCAGAGCGAGATGGTGGGTGCCTATGGCGAGCAGCTGCTGGAGTGGCTCAACCGCCACACCTTCCCGGCCGAGCGGCGCTACAACGATCTCGAATATGCCCGCGAGATGTCCACCTTTTTTATCAAGCAGTTGCTGCGAAACGGCACCACCACGGCGCTGGTGTTCGGCACCGTTCACCCCGAGTCGGTGGATGCCCTGTTCGAGGCGGCCAGCCGCATCAATATGCGGATGATCGCGGGCAAGGTGATGATGGATCGCAATGCGCCCGATTATCTGCTCGATACCGCCGAGAGCAGCTATGTGCAGAGCAAGCAGCTTATCGAGCGCTGGCACGGCAATGGTCGACTGCTCTATGCCATCACACCACGATTTGCACCCACCTCGACACCCGAGCAGCTGGCGATGGCGCGGCGACTGCGCGAAGAGTTTCCCACCACCTATCTGCACACCCATCTGTGCGAGAACAAGGACGAGATCGCCTGGGTCAAATCTCTTTTCCCGGCGCACAAGGGTTATCTCGATGTCTATCACCAGCATGGGCTCACCGGCCACAACTGCGTCTTTGCCCATTGCGTCCATCTGGAAGAGCAGGAGTGGGATTGCCTGAAGGAGACCGGCTCCACCATCGCGTTTTGTCCCACCTCCAACCTCTATCTCGGCAGCGGCCTCTTCAAGCTGCACAAGGCGTGGTGCAAGCAGGTGAAGGTGGGGATGGGCACCGACATTGGAGCGGGCACCACCTTCAACATGCTGCAGACCCTTAACGAGGCCTACAAGGTGATGCAGTTGCAGGGTGAGCGGCTCTCGGCCTATCAGGCCTTCTATCTGGCCACCCTGGGCGGCGCCCATTCGCTGGGGCTGGACGAGAAGATCGGCAGCTTTGCGGTGGGCAAGGAGGCGGACTTTGTGGTGCTCGACCCGGTCGCCACCCCGCTGCAGCAGCTGCGTTATGACAACTCCACCACCCTGCGGGACAAGCTCTTTGTGCTGTTGACCCTGGGGGATGACAGATCCATCTACCGCACCTATGTGGATGGCCAACTGGTGCATGAACGGGGGTAGGGGCTGGAGTGGGCTGCCGCGGCGCAGCCCCAACGAATACGGCGGCTGGCGTGCCCCACAGGGCGCCAGTCTTGCCGCACCATAGGGGATATCCCCGCATAGAACGTGAAATGGCCGGTTTTTTTGACCAGCAAGGCAAACGTTTGAGTTAAGGCTGCCTACCCTGGTCTGTCTGTCGCATTCTCTGCCGCCATCGCCTGTTTCTCATCAGACTGGCGCGAGGCAGACCCGCAGATCCTGTCGCCATTTCGTCATGGAACATTCAGGCGCGTGTGAAGGAGTTGGGTATGACCCAAGCAAACAGCAGGACAAACATCGTGGAACAGCTGGCCAATGGTGACGCCAGCCAGAGCGCACTAAAGCAACAACCGCTCACGGCTCTTGATCGCTACTTTATGATCAGCGAGCGGGGCAGCAATGTCAGACAGGAGGTTCTGGCGGGCCTCACCACCTTCCTTGCCATGGTCTACTCGGTGATCGTGGTGCCAAGCATGCTCGGCAAGGCGGGCTTTCCTCCCGGCGCCGTGTTTGTCGCCACCTGTCTGGTTGCGGGGCTTGGTTCGCTCTTGATGGGGCTCTGGGCCAAGTTGCCGATGGCCATCGGTTGCGCTATTTCCCTCACTGCGTTTACCGCCTTCAGTCTGGTGCTGGGGCAGCAGATCCCCATTCCGGTGGCGCTGGGGGCCGTTTTCCTGATGGGGGTGCTGTTTACCGCCATCTCGGTGACCGGGGTGCGTAGCTGGATCCTCGACAACCTGCCGATGGGCATTGCCCACGGCACCGGTATCGGTATCGGTCTCTTCTTGCTGCTTATCGCAGCCAACGGGGTGGGGCTGGTGATCAAGAACCCGCTGGAGGGGCTGCCGGTGGCGCTGGGGGCCTTTACCTCGATGCCGGTCATCATGTCCCTGATAGGCCTTGCGGTGATCTTCGGGCTGGAGAAGCTGAGAGTACCGGGGGGGATCCTGCTGGTGATCATCGCCATCTCCCTCTTCGGCCTTATCTTCGATCCTGCGGTGAAGTATCAGGGGCTGTTCGCCCTGCCGAGCCTCTCGGACGGGCAGGGTCAGTCCCTGATCTTCAGTCTGGATATCATGGGGGCCCTCTCGCCGCTGGTGCTGCCGAGCGTACTGGCACTGGTGATGACGGCGGTATTTGATGCCACCGGCACCATCCGGGCGGTGGCAGGGCAGGCCAACTTGCTTGACAAGGATGGTCACATCATCAACAGCGGCAAGGCGCTGAGTGCCGACTCGGTGAGCAGCATCTTCTCCGGTCTGGTGGGGGCGGCACCGGCTGCTGTCTATATCGAATCGGCAGCGGGCACGGCGGCAGGGGGAAAAACCGGTCTCACCGCGACCGTGGTTGGCGGCCTGTTCCTGCTGATGCTATTCCTCTCGCCGCTCTCCTATCTGGTGCCCGCCTATGCCACCGCACCGGCCCTGATGTATGTAGGGCTCTTGATGCTGAGCAACGTTACCAAGCTCGATTTCAACGATTCGGTCGGTGCCATGTCCGGGTTGGTGTGCGCCGTCTTTATCGTGCTCACCTGCAACATCGTGACCGGCATCATGCTGGGTTTCAGTGCCCTGGTGATCGGCCGCATCTGCTCGAAGGAGTGGCACAAGCTCAACGTCGGCACCGTGATCATCGCCCTGGCACTGGTGCTCTTTTATGCTGGGGGGTGGGCTATTTAGGGATAACCCGCCCGTTTGGGGTCGCACTGGCGGCCCCATTTTTATGCCTGCGTTCTTTATATCTGCTTATGTTTGCGGCGCTCAGCCCGCCCACGCTGGCTATCACGCCTCGTCAGTCTCCGCAGTTAGGGGCCATCTCGATACCATTTTGATAAATCCTCCTACCAGATTGATAGGCTCCCACTCTTGCTCTCCTCGCTCTGCCGCTTTTTTCATCGCTGATGCGCCTCGTTTGTTCAGGGGCTGCCCTTGGCTTGTCGCTGCGAGCCAACAAAAGCAGGCTAGATGGGATCCCCTTCACACTTCTCCCCCTTCACCTGACGATGGCGGGAAACAGGCGCATATCTTGCTGTTTTTTATGCCGGTTCCAGATTTTTCCATTCGAAAAAGGACTTGCATATGTCCATAGGATTACCGCTCAAGCGGGTGGATGCCGAGGCCAAGGTGACCGGCAGCGCCCGTTATACTGATGACAACATCATGCTCGGTATGCGCCACGCCAAGTACGTGCGCAGCAATATCGCCCACGGCAAGGTGCTTGCCATCGACGCCAGCGAGGCGCTGGCGCTGCACGGGGTCGAAGCCGTGTTCACCCATGAAGATGTCCCCACCACCTGTTTTCGCACTGCCGGCCACGCCTGGTCCCTCGATGAGGCCAAGCGGGATGTAAAAGACCGCCGTCTGCTCACCGAGCATGTGCGCCACTTTGGCGATGGGGTCGCCATCGTGGTGGCGCGCGATCCGCTGGTGGCCGAGAAGGCTGCCGCCCTGGTGAAGGTGACCTACGAGCCGCTGCCGGTGATGACGGATGCCCAAAGCGCGCTGGCCGACGGTGCCTATCCCATCCACCCGAGTGGCAATCTGCTGCGCCAAAGCCAGCTTCGCGCCAATGACCCGGAGCATGCCATCGCGGCGGCCGATCTGCAGTTTCAGGGGCACTACCGGACGCCGGTGGTGCAGCACTGCCATCTGGAGACGGTGACCTGCTACGCCTACATGGATCAACCGGACCACATCATCGTCGTCAGCAGCACCCAGATCCCCCAGATAGTACGCAGCCGGGTGGCCAAGTCCCTCGGCCTGCCCTGGTCGAGCGTGCGGGTGATCAAGCCCTATATGGGCGGCGGTTTTGGCAACAAGCAGGATGTGCTGGAAGAACCGATGGCGGCGTTTTTGAGCTACAAGCTTGGTGGTGTGCCGGTCAAGGTGACCTTGAGCCGGGAGGAGTGCTTCTTTGCTTCCCGCACCCGCCACGGTTTTGCCATCGATGGCAAGATGGGCCTCAACCGCGACGGTACCCTCAAGGGCTATCAGCTCGACGTGCTCTCTAACACCGGCGGCTATGCCTCTCACGGCCACTCCATCGCCAGCGCCGGGGGCAACAAGATCAGCTACCTCTATCCGCGCAGCGCCTTCGGCTATGACGCCAAGACATTCTATAGCAACCTGCCCACCGCCGGTGCCATGCGCGGTTACGGCGCGCCCCAGGTGATTTTTGCCCTCGAATGCATGCTGGATGACGCTTGCGCCGAACTCGGGCTAGACCCGCTCGATGTGCGTATCGCCAACGTGGCCCGCGAAGGCGACGTCAATCAGGTCAACCAGAAGACCATCTATAGCGCCGGTCTGCCCGACTGCCTGCTGCGTGGTCGCGAGATGTTCGAGTGGGATCGGCTCAAGGCCGAGTGCTTGGCGCAGGATCCGGCAAGTCGGGTGCGCCGTGGCATCGGGGTGGCGTGCTTTAGCTACGGCTCCAACACCTATCCGGTGGGGGTCGAAATTGCCGGCGCCCGCATGCTGCTCAATCAGGATGGCACCGTCAATCTGCAGATCGGCGCCACCGAGATAGGGCAGGGGTCGGATACTGTCTTTGCCCAGATGGCGGCCCAGACGTTAGGCATTCCGTTTGAGCAGATCCGGGTCATTTCGACTCAGGATACCGACATCACCGCCTATGATCCGGGCTCGTTCGCCTCGCGTCAGAGCTATGTGGCGGCCCCCGCCATCCATCAGGCGGCGCTGCAGTTGCGGGCGCGCATTTTGTCGCTGGCGGCCCAGCTCTGCCATCAGGATGTAGGATCGCTGACCCTGATCGACGGCTACGTGGTGCTGGCCGGTGCGCCGGACAAGGTGCTGATCAGCGTGGCCGAGGTGTCGGTCAACGCCTACTACCACCTCACTATCGGCGGCCAGATCACCTCGGAAGTTTCCCACAAGACCACCACCAATCCGCCTAGTTTTGGCTGCACCTTTGTCGATCTCAGCGTCGATATCGATCTCTGCAAGGTGACCATCAATCGCATCATCAACCTGCACGATGCCGGCAAGATCCTCAATCCGCAGCTGGCACAGGGGCAGGTGCATGGCGGCATGGGGATGGGGATCGGCTGGTCGCTGTTCGAGGAGATGATCATCGACGCCAAAACCGGCGTGGTGCGCAACCCCAACCTGCTCGATTACAAGTTCCCCACCATGCTGGACTTGCCGGAGCTTGAATGCGACTTCGTGCAGACCTATGAACCCCAGTCGGTTTATGGCCACAAATCTCTGGGGGAACCGCCTATCATCTCGCCGGGCCCCGCCATCCGTAACGCCATTCGCATGGCGACCGGGGTCGCCATCAACGAGCTGCCCATCACCCCCAAGACCCTGTTCCGGGAGTTTGTCGCGGCGGGTTTGATTGCCGAGGGATCAGGGGAGGAGCAACACCATGTTTGATATTGCCCGTTACTACAAGGCGCACAGCGTGGCCGAGGCGGTCGCCCTGCGTCAGGCCGACCCGCAAGCGCGCCTGCTGGCCGGTGGCACCGATGTGATGATCCAGCTCCATCACCTCAACGCCGCCTATCGCCATATCGTCGATATTCACGACTTGCCCGAGCTCAAAGGGGTGAGCGAGCTGGCCGATGGGTCGATCCGCATCGGCTCTGGCACCACCTTTACCGAGATCATCGAAAACGAACTGGTAAAGCGTCGCCTGCCGATGCTGGCTGAAGCGGCCGCCACCATCGCCGGGCCGCAGATCCGCAACGTTGCCACCTATGGTGGCAATATCTGCAACGGCGCCACCAGTGCCGACTCGGCGGCGCCGACTGTTGCGCTGGAAGCGGAGCTGGAAATTGCCGGGCCCAATGGCACGCGCCGCATTCCCATCGCCGGTTTTCACACCGGCCCAGGCAAGGTTGCGCTGCAACCGGCGGAGATCCTGGTAGCATTCCACTTTGCGCCGGACTCACACCCCCATGTGGGCTCCCACTACTTCAAATACGCCATGCGCGATGCCATGGATATCGCCACCATCGGCTGCGCCGCCTACTGCCAGATTGAGGATGGCCACTTCAAGAGTCTGCGGCTGGCCTATGGGGTGGCGGCACCGACGCCAGTGCGCACGCCCCACGCGGAAGCTGCGGCCGAGGGGCAACCCCTGACCCGGGCAACCCTTGCGGCCATTGCCGAGGCGGTGGTGGCCGATGTGGCGCCACGATCCTCCTGGCGGGCAGAGAAGGAGTTTCGCCTGCACCTTATCAAAACCCTGGCGCAGCGGGTGGTTGCCTGCGCAGTAGAACGTGCCGGAGGCAAAATTTTATGATGCAACCGCAAAGCTGTCCCGCCGTAGCGATCCAGTGCGAGATCAACGGCAAACCCTACTCCTACGCGGTGTCGCCCACCATGTCGCTGCTCCACTTCCTGCGCGGGCAGGGTCTTATCAGCGTGAAAGAGGGGTGCAGTGTCGGTGAGTGTGGCGCCTGTACCGTACGGGTGAATGGCACCGCCATCGACAGCTGCCTCTATCTGGCTGTCTGGGCCGATGGCAAATCCATTCGTACCGTAGAGGGGGAGCGCAAAGGCAACGAGCTCTCCGACGTGCAGCAAGCCTTTATCGACGAGGGGGCGGTGCAGTGTGGTTTTTGCACCCCGGGCCTCGTGATGGCGAGCGCGGCATTGCTCGACAAGACCGAGCGCCGTCCGCTGACCGATGCGGAGATCCGCCGCGGGCTGTCAGGCAACCTCTGCCGCTGTACCGGTTATCAGAATGTGGTGCGGGCGGTGAAGAAGTGCTGCAAGGGGTGATAGTTCGGGTGCCGTGAGTGGTGCGTGCCGTTGTTGGAAAAAAGGAAATCAAGCCGCCCAAAAACACAGGCCCGCCTCGAAAGAGGCGGGCCTGCTGCTGAGTGGGGTCAGGAGAAATCACACTTTTGGCTGGTCGATCACCAATTTGCCATCCTTGACCGGGATGGTGGCGCCGGGAGCTTGTTTCATCCGGATCAACCCCTCCTGACCTGCGAGGCGATAGGTCACGTCATAACCAATGGTGTTGACGCTCGTATCCTGTACGGTTTTGCAGCGCTGCTCGGTGGTGGTGTAGGTATCGCCCGCCTGCATATTGCCCTGCACCTGATTACCGGCGTAGCCACCCGCGACCGCCCCGGCTGCGGTGGCCACCTTCTTGCCGCTGCCGCCGCCAAACTGGTGGCCAACCACGCCACCCAGTGCCGCGCCCACCACTGTGCCGAGGATCTTGTGCTCATCCTGTACTGGCTTGCGATGGGTCACGGTGACGTTGCGACACTCCTGTCGGGGAGTCTTGATGGTCTCGGTGATCGGCTTGCTGGCGATCACCTCGGCAAAGGTGGGCTGGGGTGTAAAGAGGGAGCCGCTGGCCGCCGCCGAGAGTGCCAGGGCCGAGGCGATGCCAATACCGATACCTGCCATCATGGATCTGTTCATCTTGTTGTTCTCCTGCATACCCATACGGGCTGTTCCAATCTGGCGCCATCTTGTCACAACCGGCTGGCCGGACAAGGCGAGGGGGGCTGCTCTGCGACAACTGCTGGCAAGGTCAAAAAACAGCCACCAGAAAAAGTGTCTGGCTTTGGCGACAATGGACTAAAAGTGACCGGTTTCCGACGTGTGGTGAACTTAGCAAGTGTGATAAGGCGCAATTCGAGTCGCAATTTGCAAGGCGGGCGGTGAGCAGAATGCCAGAGTGGCAAAGTGCTGACGGGGGCAGGTCAAGGGAGGTCTTGAGCAAGGGCTCTGTTCGTTGAGATGGCCACGCAAGTGGTTGATAAATGGCTCCAGCCCCATCGGATGTTGGCCGATAAGAGATCACGGCAAGCATTTTGCTTTGATTGGGTGAAGCAGAGGGTGAACGGGTCGGCAGACAACTGCGTAAGACCTGAAATGAAGATGTTCACCCTAGATCACCGGATCAACGAGGGGGAGATATGTCAATGTTACCCAGCTGGATCACCCCGGCCATCCAGGCCAACATCATCACGGTGCAGCAGGCCGAACGTCTGCTCTCATCCCTCTACCGACCCCTGGCCGAACAGGGGGAGGAGCTTCCCGCCGATATTGCCGACATCAGCCTCAAGCTCTACTGCTTCCGCCAGCAGGGGCGGGTTCGCCACTAATCACTGTTTGGAAAGGCCTCCCCCATTGGTGGGGGCTGTTCGCTTGCCCGTACTCGCACCGAATACCTCTTCCGCTCTTCCTCTAAGACGTTTTGCTAATACCTGCCGCTGCAGGCTCGCTGTTAGGCTGTCATCCCCATAAGAGACCTGTGACGGGCAGGATGCCTATGTCGCTTTCTGGTCTCTGAATCATCCCGAAACTGCCCGTTTTGTGCCACCTGTGAGGAAGGAACCTGATGACAGTGCAGAACATCTATGAGCGTGACCTTGCCAAAACCGCCGCCAATTTCGAGGCCCTGACCCCCATCAGCTTTTTGGGGCGGGCGGAGCGGGTCTACCCCGACTATCCGGCGCTGATCCACGGCCCGTTACGCCAGGGCTGGGGCGAGACTGTCCGCCGTTGCCGCCAGTTGGCCTCGGCCCTGCGGCTTAGCGGCATCGGGGAGGGGGATACCGTCTCCATCGTCGCGCCCAATATCCCGGCGATGTTTGAAGCGCACTTCGGGGTGCCCATGAGCGGCGCCGTGCTCAACACCATCAATACCCGGCTCGATGCAGAGTCGATGGCTTTTATCTTCCAGCATGCCCAGAGCAAGGTGGTGCTGGTGGACAGGGAGTTTGGCCCTGTGGTGCGCAAGGCGCTGGATCTGTTGGAGAGCCAACCGCTGGTTATCGCCATCGACGATCCCCTCTACCGGGAGGGGGCGCTTATCAGTGACCTCGACTATGAACAGTTCCTTGCGCAAGGGAGTGGCGATGAGCCTGGCTGGCTGCCAGAGGATGAGTGGCAGGCCATCTCCCTTAACTACACCTCTGGCACCACCGGCAACCCCAAGGGGGTGGTCTATCACCATCGCGGCGCCCACCTCAACGCCATCAACAACGTACTCTCCTGGGAGCTGCCCAAACATCCCGTCTATCTCTGGACATTGCCGATGTTTCACTGCAACGGCTGGTGTTTCCCCTGGACGTTAGCGGCCACCGCCGGGGTGAGCGTCTGCCTGCGCCATGTGCAGGGCGCTGCCATTTATGAGGCGCTGCACGAGCACAAGGTGAGCCACTTCTGCGCGGCGCCCATCGTGCTCAATATGCTCAACAATGCCGATCCGGCGCTCAAGCAGGGGCTGGATCACCCCATCAAGGTGATGACCGCTGGCGCTGCGCCCCCCGCCACCGTGATCGCCGGTATGGAGGCGATGGGGATCGCCGTGACCCACGTCTATGGCCTCACCGAAACCTATGGCCCCTGCGTGTTGTGCGAACCGCAAAGAAGCTGGCAAGGTCAGGATGCCACGGCGCTGTCGCGCCTCAAGGCGCGGCAGGGTGTTGCGTCGCCTCTGCAGGGGGAGATGCGGGTCATCAATCCGGTCAGTGGCGAGCCGGTGGCCAAGGATGGCAAAACCATGGGGGAGATAGTGCTGCGCGGTAATGTGGTGATGAAGGGCTATCTGAAAAATCCGGCGGCCAGCGCCGAGGCGATGGCGGAGGGGTGGTTTCGAAGTGGCGATCTGGCGGTATGGCACCCGGATGGTTATGTGGAGATCAAGGACAGATCCAAGGACATCATCATCTCGGGCGGGGAGAATATCTCCAGTCTGGAGGTGGAAGATGTGCTCTATCGCCATCCCGATGTGGACGAAGCGGCGGTGATCGCCATGCCCGATGAGAAGTGGGGGGAGGTGCCCTGCGCCTTCGTGAAACTGAAAGAGGGGCGAGAGACTACCCAGGCGGAGTTGATCGCCTTTTGCCGGGAGCAGATGGCTCACTTCAAGGCGCCCAAGCGGATCATCTTCACCCCATTGCCGAAAACCTCCACCGGTAAGGTGCAAAAATTTGTGCTGCGCAAACAGCTGGGGTAGCAGCCTGTTCGTAAGGAGCCAGCACAGCCATTCATAGGAGGGAGATACAAGGGGTCTGGAGGGCTGCTGGCTCTCCCGTTGTGTGGCTAGGGAGCCTTGCAGGATACGCAGTTGCGACCGCTCTGTTTGGCCTGATAGAGCATCTGATCGGCGCGGGCGTAGAGGCTCTCCATCAACTCCCCTTCGCCATTTTCCACCAGTCCGGCGCTGATGGTGATGACCAGCTTATCCCCATCGGGCAGGGGGAGTGGGCTTTGCATCACCTGCAGGCGCAGCCGCTCGGCCAGGGATGCGGCGGCCGAGAGGGTGGTGTTGGGCAGCAAGATGGCAAACTCGTCACCGCCGATGCGGGCCAGCACATCTTCGCTGCGCAGCACCGATTGCATCACCCTGCCCAGATGCACCAGCGCGCTATCCCCAAGGGGATGACCGAAGCGATCGTTGATGCACTTGAACTGATCCACATCCAGCACCATCAGCACTGAGGTGAGGTGGTGGCGCATGTCCAGACTGAGGTTCTTCTCGCACATCTCGAAAAAGAAACGGCGGTTGTAGAGACCGGTGAGGCCATCGCGCACCGACTGTTGGTGCAGCTGCTCCTTGAGCTGGTGCAGTTCGGTGATGTCGGAGGAGATACCGATCAGGGTGGGGGTGCCATCCCCCAATAGAAAGGCTATGTCCCAATTACGTGTTGCATGGGGTGCCCCAGCGCCTCATGCAAACATGCTTTGATATTCACGCCCCTCCCGTAACGCTCCA
>NZ_JBSTYP010000068.1:0-22488 GCF_054052405.1 Aeromonas aquatilis
TGCTGGAGCGTTACGGAAGGGAAGTGAATATCAAAACGTGTTTGCATGAGGCGCTGGGATACCCCATGCAACACGTAATTGGGACATAGCCAAATAATTCGCCACCGTTGGCGTCGCGCAAGGCGGCTAGCCAGTCTTTGTTGTGATAGTCAGCCACCTTAACTCCGAGGCGATGCAATTCCTCGTGGTGGCAGTGGGCTGCCGAGGCAAAGACTCTGGCACCGCGTTGTAAGGCCAAGGCTAAGCTGTATCGCCCAAGGTTACTTCCTGCGCCAGTGATTAGTACCGCTTCCCCTTGGATATTTGGTAGCTTGCTCAGCGCCTGCCAAGCAGTAAGACCGGGGCAAGGAAAGGCTGCGGCCACTTTGTCTGAAAGAGTGTCCGGGACTGCCAAGGGCTCTTGCTGGCACTATCGTGTGCAGGGCAAAGCTACCGTGGCGGCGTAGATCCGTGTGGTAGGCAACCCGACTGCCGACCCGGAGGTGAGTTACGTCGGGGCCGACAGCACGGATCACCCCCATGCCATCGACGCCTGGTACTTGACCTGGTAGCCAGGCACTGTGGCCTCGCTCCATGAGTTTCCAGTCAACTGGGTTAATAGCGACGACACGATTTTCCACTAACACCTCTCCCAGACCCGGTCCGGATAGGAGGAGAGGAGTCATTACGAGTTGCTCTGGTCCACCGGGACCATGCCAGCACCAACCTTGGGTATCGATGTGATCCATCTCTTCTCCTCTGTGACAAAGAAAATTCAGAGCACGGGCCGGGAAATTTTGAATAAATTGCCAGCCTTGGGGCCATGATCTAGGACGTATTTGTTGAAAGTTGATCAGCGCATTCAACTGAGGGGCATAGATAAGCTATTATATTTCTACTTGTTACTCGGCTTTTGAACAATGATAAAGGGCCTCACGGGCCCCATTTAACATGTCACCGACTTCAGTAGTGTTTATTCCAAACCACTTGTTCATTGCTCTCTTATAAAGTTGTAGAATAAGCAGATCGAAATGTTAAAAAACATTGCAGTTAATTGTAGGGTTCTATTTCTCTCACTAACTCCACCGCAGAGCGAACAAGATGCCCAATTTGGTCCCATTCCTTGTTCTCGATAAGTGTTTTATCAACCATCCAGGAGCCGCCACAGGCAATTACACGAGGAATAGACAAATAGTCACGAATGTTCTTCGTAGAGATCCCCCCGGTAGGCATCAGCTTGATATTGGTATAAGGTGCTAATAAAGCCTTAATCATGGCAGTACCGCCAGACGCCTCTGCAGGGAAGAATTTTAATGTAGTTAATCCCATTTCCAGTGCAGCTTCAATAGTGCTGGGATTATTGATGCCTGGGATGATGGGGATGTTCAGTTCTTGGCAAACCTTTACTGTAGTAGGGTTAAATCCAGGCGATACAACAAAGCTGGCACCGGCTTCTTTAGCGGCCAGTGCCTGTTGTTGATTGAGCACTGTTCCAGCACCAATCAGCATGTTAGGTTGATGTTCTCGAAGAAGGCGAATAGCCTCTGCTGCCGCTTCCGAACGGAATGTGATTTCTGCTGCTGGCAATCCATTGTCGACCAGAGCCTTACCCAGAGGAATGATATCTTCAGCATGATCAATGACGATGACAGGAATCAACTTGATTTGAGCTAACTGATTTACTAGCGTTTTCATAGAAATACCTCATTAAAAATTAGTCGCGGAACGGGGGACAATTGCTCCCTGATATTGAATTACAATACCGGCAAGCGCATTAGCCTTCTTACAGCACTCCATTAACCCAAGACCTGCAGCATATGCCGCCAAGAATCCACCATTAAATGCGTCCCCAGCGGATGTTGTATCGACGACATGGGCTACAGGTGTAGTTTTGACTATCGTTGCCTCGCTCGAACTTGCAAAATCTTGTGCGAGGCAGCCATCACTACCAAGTTTGACTACCACTTTCTTGATACCGTGTGCATTTAATCGGTCAAGAATGTCCCCTGTATTCTGGTCATCCCAAATTTCACGCTCATCATCAAATGTTACTAACGCGATATCAGTAAGCGCGAACATGCGAGCATAGATTGCCCTGACCTCATCGAGGGTATGAGAATCCAACCACAGTTTGGGGCGGAAGTTACTATCGAAGGCAATTGTTACACCATTAGCCTTAAGCTCAGCAATATAATTCAGTAATGCGTTTCGAGCATCCTCATCCAGTATCGCCAAACTAATTCCGCTCAGGAAAATCATGTCTGTCGTTTTCAAATTTTCTTTTATTGTTGCGAACTCAGCATGTCGAAGTAAATATTTTGCTGCCGATTGATTTCTCCAGTAAAAAAATGTTCTTTCGCCATGCTCATCTAGCTGAATCAGATATAGACCTGTGTTGTTATTTTTGTCGCGCAAAACCAGATCGGTATTAATACCTTCATTCTGCCACAATGTGACCATCTCATCACTAATCGGATCACATCCTAGTGCAGAGACATATGAAACTTGCGCTTTAACGCCACTGTGTTCGCAACTACGAGACATGTAAACGGCAGCATTAAGTGTGTCGCCTCCAAAAGTTTGCCGCATCAAGCCAAATGGTTTGCCATTCAACTCGATCATACATTCACCAATAATGGCGATATTTTTAATTTCCATAACAAATACCTCAGTAAATGTTCACTAAGAGCGTTTTGACAGATACATTTTACGACGAATACTAGATGGCACCTTGCTATAAGCTTGACGCAGAATTTTATACATGACTACAACAGTCGTGCGTACAGAAGTGCCCCCAGTGAACACTTACCTAATCGTTACATGATCCCGAATTTTTCAAACGCATCGACAGTAGACATGCCGTCCTGCAATGCCTTCAACACTTCATTTTCCCCCTCAGCTTTGACGAATGCGCCGCTGAAAGCCTCCTCTGCAATTTCCTGAGGAATAATCAGAATACCATCACGGTCGCCGTAAACAATGTCCCCATTGCGGACCAAAACGCCATCAATTTCAATTGGGACTCGCCAATCAACAACTTTGCCTCTCACACCTTGATCTTGGGCATAACTACCAAAGGATGCGATAGGAAATTGCAGTCGCTCGATTTCGTTAGTATCACGATGGAACCCATGAACGACAGCCCCTGCTGCGCCACACTTCATCGCACGAGTAGACATCAAGCCCCCCCACAATGCATAACGATGAGAACTACCGGCACAAATGTATACCTCATCTTCTTTAAGGTCATCCAACGCCTCAAACATCAGGCCAAATGGCTTGGATGAAATTGAATTGTTACCAAACGCATCACCAAAAAAATCTGCCTCAAGGACAGGCATGGCACGGCCGATAATAACCATATCATTGGTAATTGGCTTCAGCTTTTGCGCCAAGAACTGATGTGTATAACCCATTTTATCCATGACATCGCCGACCAAAGCAACAAAAAGTTTCTCCTTAACCAATTCAAATAATTTTTTGTCATTTTCCCAATTTAAAGTCATTACATCACTCCTACAATTTTTCAAATCGAATTGAGTAATTCATTGTAAATGGCTTGTTACCGTGAATTTCAACAAGCCCGTGTTTATATTTAGATTGTTCATTCATAGCCAAGGCAGGATTAAGATCAAAAAATGAATGCGTTGGTTCTACACCCAAGGCAAGATGCCGATTAAGCCAAGGATACTCTGAGCGGCCTTTACAACTCATCCACAAGCAACAATGTGGAAGTTTATCAGACTCCCATTCAAGAATGCTTTTATAACCCACATCATAACGCTCGACTGATACTACACCATCAATGTTCAATAACTGAACAAGCTCCTCGCGATCCTCTGCAAAGGGATACTTAGTTGCATCTTCTAAATTACCATCAGTGCGTGGAACAGCAGATAACGATGTGAAAGTTTGTCCTATTTTAAATTCAGAGCTTGACTCAAACTCAATGGGGTATGTCTTTCCAATCGAATATCCAGCGCATTGAATCTGCGTCTGATACGGCTCGGTGGACACAGAGAACGTAGGATGAATACCGATAGGGATAAGAACATGAGTTCTGGCTATCACCTCACAGGACATCTCAACCCCGTTAATAAAATCATTTAACTTGATTATTCTGATCACCCTCTTTACTGGGTAATCAACTGGGAACTCCATTAAAAGCTTTACCGAATCACCTGTATGTTCTATCAGTTCCCAGTCCAGATTGCTGGTTATTCCGTGTGGAACATCATTGTCTACGAGATCATCAAGTGCTGCTATATTTTGAGGGATATTAATTCTTGAAAAATTCTCTAGGTTTTTCTTGATTCCGAATGGGACACACAACCACTCACCTTGTAAATTTCTCAATATGGGTACGAGTGTGTCCTTGTTAGGATCATTAACCCAAGGAGCTAAGGCCAGTGGTTGAAATAAGCCATTGCCCATATCAACCACCAGTTGACCCAACATCGCTCCAGCTTGGTTAACAACCGCATGCATTTTTTTTGAACGAATATGCCATTGTTCCATGCTGAATAAATCCTATTAAGCTAACGCTGCTTCGATTTCTTCCAGGGTACGATTTGCTGTTTCTGGCATGACTTTGATAATGAACAGTATCTGTGTTGACAAAATAGCAGCAAACAGGAAGAACAATGAACCAGCACTGAAGTTTTCCATGAATACCGGTACGAATGAGTTGATCAACGTACCTTGAACCCATACTGCGGCAGTTGATAACGCCATGGCTCGGCCACGAACGGCTGTTGGAAATATTTCAGCACCTACAGTGAATTTAATACCTCCGATCGCTGTTGCGAATGCAGCAACGAAAAACGAGAACAATACAATCAATAAAGTTCCTGATGCCTCAGGGTTATCGATAAATATTCCGATAAGGATCAGTGCAGTGACGCAACCGACCGTACCAATCATTAGTAGTTTTCTGCGACCAATTCGATCAATGAAGAACATCGAGCCAATCGTGAATGTAACGTTAATGATAGCGATCAACGTAAAACCACCAAGTGCCGCCCCCTGTCCCATCGCTTTCTCTAAAATGGTAGACCCATAATAAAACACGGCGGTAATACCTGACCATTCAGAGACGATAGCTAAGAATAACGCAATATACAGAGCCTTTCTCTTGCTCTTGCTAGTAAATAGCTCTTTGTAGGTGCCTTGCTTTTCCTCAGCCATGATAGCTTTACAATCGTTGATAGATTGTTGAGCTTCATCTTCATCAACGACTCGGAGCAGAATTTTCTTGGCCTCAGCATCCCGACCCTCTTTAACAAGCCAACGCGGAGATTCTGGGAATATTGCACATATAAGCAAGAAAATCACCGCAGGTAGCAATTCAACTGCAAACATGCCACGCCACATCTCCTCAATAAAAATATAGTCCATGAGTGAGCCTGAACTAACCTTTCCTTCTGCTGTCGTCACTATGAGTGCATTGCAGCCAATTGCCACCACAATTCCAATGGTGATAGCCAATTGGAATAGTGATGTCAGTTTTCCGCGGTGTTTCGCTGGCGACATTTCAGAAATGAACAATGGTGATACCATCGTCGCAATACCAATACCAAACCCACCAATAAAGCGAGCGAGCGTCAGCTCAGTGAAGGTCTCAGGAAATATACAGCCAATTACAGATATAATCGCTAACACAGCGGAAATAATTAACGGTTTTTTTCGCCCAATCTTATCTGCGATAACACCAGAGCACATTGAACCAATAAAGCATCCAGCGAGAGCTGATGACACAAACCAACCCGTTTCTCCAGCCGACAATCCAAACTTTGCAGTAACGTGGCTAATTGTTCCACCAACAACCAACATATCAATACCGAATAGCAACCCGCCTAATGCAGATGCCAAACAGATAAATATAACGTAGCCCATTTTATTATTAGAATGAGAGCTTTTTGTAGGTACAGGAGGCATAACACTATCCTTTTATAAGCGCATTTATATAACCCATGGCATAAGCCATACCGCTGTGCCATGGTCCAGGGCAAGACATTTGAGGCGTGTGGTCAGGAATAAGCACACCTTCAAAATTATGGTCATGGAGGAGGTTGATAATTCTTTTTATGTCAACATCGCCCTCATCAATAAAGACTTCTTTATAATTTGGCACTTTACCTATTACATTGCGCAGGTGAATATAAGGTACTTTTCCTTGGGAAACATATTTTTCTGTTGCCTCATATACGTTACCTTCAGACATTTCAGCGACAGTACCTAGGCAATACTCGAGTGCATTTGATTCACTAGGATAGATGTCCAATAGACGTTGGTACTTATCAGGTTGATTAACCAATTTAGGAAGGCCACGAACCATATCAACCGGAGGGTCGTCCGGATGTGCAGCCATGATCACCCCAGCGTCTTCTGCAACAGGAATAATCTCTCGGAGGAAAATGGATAAGTTTTCCCACAGTATTTCAACATCCATGCTTTCGCGGACACCTTTCGCATGGGGATCTACAATCATATTCCAAGCCATTGAATTAGGCAGGGGGGTCTCTAGGATCTCATTTGACCCATTCATGCCAA
Source organism: Aeromonas aquatilis (assembly GCF_054052405.1). Classification (NCBI taxonomy): domain Bacteria; kingdom Pseudomonadati; phylum Pseudomonadota; class Gammaproteobacteria; order Aeromonadales; family Aeromonadaceae; genus Aeromonas; species Aeromonas aquatilis. The sequence goes on from NZ_JBSTYP010000068.1 coordinate 6,532, forward strand.
CAGTCTGGGCTCCACCACGAGCATCGTTGGTAATGATACGGCCAGTCACTCCAGTCAGGCTGAAATTATATCCAAATACCGGAATACCAGCGGCACCTACATTTCTGATGATCTTTTTAACGACCTTAATTTGCTCATCTCGCCGCGCTCCACCAAACAATATATGATCCCAATGCTTTGGATCGAAATTCTCAATGGCATACCAGATAAGCCCATGTGACTCAATTTTTTGTTTTATCTCTAGCAATTCATCAGTTGTCCAGATATCACCTTTTGCATATCCCCAGCCATACTTGTCACCAATAGGCTGGTTTGATTTAGAGTAGTTATCATTATTATTGAAATAATCAGTCATATGTACAATAAGATGCGTTGCACCAAGTTGCTTGGCAAAGCTGAGATGCTCGTCATCCAACATATGTCGGTAGAGTCCAAAACCTAATTTCATACAGTCAAATCTCTCTTTTCAGGTCTATCATCATAGCGAATGGTATTAAGTTTATATCCACCATCAATATACATATCTATCCCTGTGATGTAGCTTGCGTTATCACTGCAGAGATATGCAACAAGCTGTGCGACTTCATCTACGTTGCCAATGCGCCCAGCCGGGATCCAGCTGTGAAACTTCTCACGACCAAAACTATCCAATGCATCGCGATTCATATCGGTTTCGATAGCGCCGGCACCTATACTATTAACCCGTATGCCATATTCTGCCCATTCTAGTGCTGTAGTCTTGGTGAGCATATGTAGTGCTGCTTTAGCACAGCAATAATGGCTCAATCCTTTACGTGGCACATCATCGTGAATAGAGGTCATATTTATGATTGCACCACCCGCATTACATTTCATGATTTGAGCTGCCAGTTGTGAGCATTGGAAAGGTGCAGTCAAGTTAACTTGAATAACCTCATTCCAATCTTTTATTGGCATATTCTCTGCTGAGAAGCAGTTCTCAAATCCAGCATTATTAATTAGTACATCTAGACGTGAGTAGCATTTCGTGAACTCATCAAACATTGGTTTGATTAATTCTTGGTCTGTGAAATCAGCCAGAAATATTTCTGTGTTTACTCCGAACTGATTAGCCAAACTATTGAGCCAGGCACGTTGTTCTTCTGATGCAGAACGAGCGTGAATAGCCAGATCGTAGCCAAGTTCAGCTAACTTAGTTGTGATCGATTTACCAATACCTCGAAGACCGCCGGTAATCATTGCTACCCGTCTTGTATTCATGCTAGCTCCTTAATCTTAGTTTGTGGCACTGATAGGTATTCAAATCCATCGTCAGTAATGACAATATTCTCCTCAATACGTACACCACCATTTATCTCTTCACCATACAGCGCTGGCTCAATAGTGAGAATTTGACCTGGCCTTAGCCGTGTATTGTTGGCGCTGTTGATGGCTAGTGATGGGTCGTGATAGGCAAATCCTGTCCCATGGCCTAAACCGTGGGTGAAACAGTGCGGCAAACCAGCATCTTGAAAAACTTGCATAGCTGCATGATATAAAGAACTTAGTGAAGTTCCAGGCTTTGCTAGGCGTAGTGCAGCTTGGATGGCACTGTATACATAATCGAAATGCTTTGTTTGCTGCTGAGTCGGAGTCCCAACAACGGTTGTACGAGTCAAATCTAACCAAAATCCGTTAACGCAGACGCTAATTTCTAGAAAAGCCCAATCGCCATCTTTGACTGCTCGATTGCCAGTTTTATTGTATCGACCCGCATTCTTAGCTTCAGGTCCAGACTGAATTGTTGCCCAAGCTCTTGCATAGTAGACACCATTACTTCCTACTTGTTTGGTTACTTTTGATTCAATTTTAGCGACCAGTTCAGCATCCGTATTGCCCGCTTGTATCTTAAAAAATTCAGCAATTGCTGGTAGTGCTACAATATGGGAAAGTTTGATTTTTTCAATTTGTTTTTCTGTTTTGACAGACAACAATTCATTTAATGAATCGTTGACATCTGTCAGTTTGAAATTTTCTTGCAATGCCATAAAAAATGACATCGGTATAATGCTGCCTTCACCCGCATTTGACGATGGTGCAGCTTGGGATAATGATGTGTTGATAGCAATAGATAGCCCTTTCCCAATCACATCCTCAATGCAGCTTAATAATCCATCCCAAGGATCGACCACGGCGGTTGCCCATGGATAATAAACAACCTCTATTTCACTTTCTATGTCTAGCAGTTCGGGCTCAAGGTCTGGTACAAACAATGTATGTTTACCATTGCAGGTTGACACCAGCACTGACCCATTCCAGTGTGGATAATGGTTAGCCAACATCACCAGCTCTTGTGGTCTAAAAAATATTGCGCCATCGATACAGTTCCTGTTTAAAATTTTGACAGCGCAATCTAGATGCATATTTTATTCCTCGAGGATCTCAGCTACGAAATTGAAGTGTTCTGACATGGCAGAATAAATAACATCTGTCTGTCCTGATTTTAGGGATGAAATTATTTTCTCATGACCCTCCCTAGCTTCATTAATCCCTGATTCAAGATTTTTACCAAGTTCCAAAATGTGTATTATGGTTGCAGATAAACTAGAATAAATAGCCTCTACAATGGAGTTTCCAGCGAGTGATACTAAGTATGTATGAAATTCAAAGTCGAGTTTTGCTAGATTAGCTATAGACTCAGACTTGCTAATTTTATCATTGATCATCTGAAGGTGATGAATATGTTCATTTGTGACTCTTAAAGCAATACTTTCAACAAGCCCAAGCTCCATCAATTTACGTATTTGTTGAATCTCTCTATACCGAGATTTGTTACCAGAGAACTGTATAGTTGCAATGCCAATACTCGCCTCAAGGTTGTTATCAACGATTCGGGGCTGCTTGCGATGCGATGTTTCAACGACACCATATGTCTCAAGAACTCGTAATGCTTCACGAACAGTGTTGCGACTGACGCCATACGACTCAGCTAAATCCATTTCTGTCGGTAGCGTGTCTCCAGCTCTTAGCACTCCATCACTTATATTTGTAATGACATTTTCAACAATAAATGATGAAATAGATGATTTTCTGTTTATTTTAAACTTGTCCATATACCTTGATACCATTCCTAATGAGCTCAGGAATCAATTTTAGCAAAAAATGCAATTACTTTAAATAAAATTTAATCTGAAATTCTTTGAAACAAAATATCATCTTTTTCACGACGGACAATAAACTCATGGCGATCTCATAGCACTAGAATAGTACAAATAGCCTCACCATCAATTTGTGCAACAACAAGACAACAAAAATACTATTCATAAAATAAATAACTATGATTTTTGCATCCTGCTGTTGGCGGCACGCTTCTGTGCACATCATTCAGTCATTGAGTATAAAAATCGATATTTTGGATCCCTGTACCTCACCATGTCCTAATGTTGGACATAGCGTATCCCGTACTGGTGCCATTGAAAATGGCTAAGTGGCTGTTTTGTGATCGCCGTACCATCTATTCATTCAACAGGGCGCTGTTAATGGAATGGTCGTTCTTTTCAAACTGGCATACATCATCACTTCACCCACCTTGCTGTTGTAATTTCGTGAGCCTAGCTTTCCCGTCATCAACTACTTGAACAGTGACATCGCCATCTCCGCCAGCGAGCTCCGATGGTACCCCGAGGTCTTCTTCCTGCACTCCCGACCAGTCGGTCGATGGCCAGCTTGGCGCACATTACTCGGCTCGGTTTGTCTTTGGGGTTCAAGTTGCGAGGGGATAGCCAGCCGCCCAGCAGGGCGATGCGATAGCCGCTCGGGATGTGGGTGAGCGACGTTCCTATCCCCCTCCCGTGAATGAGGAAAGGCACAGCCTGCCCGCCGATGTCGATATCGATGCGTTGGCCCTTTTGCTCAAAGGTGGTGAGCTCGCCAGTTTGCGGATGTTTGCCGGGCACCTTGATGGTGATGTTTTTTGCCATCTCACACCTCCGGTTTGGCTTCAAAATGGTGGGTCACAACGCCCGCTTCTGGGTCGATGCTGATAAACGCCGATGCTTGTGGGTGGTACTGGTGGAGCCGCGCCAATTCAGCGCGAAACGCCTTAACGTTTGGCGCAATCACATGGCTGGTATCCCCTTCGGCGTAGGTAAAGGTCTCCAGCTTCTCTGTGTGGATCCAGATGCCGAAATACCAGGCGTCTTCCTCGGTATCGTATTGTTGCCAGCCCTGGGCCAGCAGCGTCCGGTCGTAGTAGTAACGGTCAGCCTGATGGCTGCCACGGTCGATGCGGCAACCCGTCACGGTGAGCTCCAGCGGGATACGCCCTACCTTCAGAGCCTTCTTGACCCGGCGCAATGTGTGCCGTGCCTTGGCCTTCTCTTTGCGCGGGTCGTAGGGGTTCAGCTTGCTGCTCACGTAGTTGAGGATCCCCTCGGCATTGGCGGCTGCATTGTGCGTCAGCGTGTGCAGCAGGGCGGTGACGTCACGGCGGGCCAGTGTGCCCACGTGATAGAACTTGTTCATGATACTTCTCCTTGAAACAAACACCCCGCTAGTTAGCGGGGCGGTAGATGTCGAGGTAGAGGTAGCCGTAGCTGCGCCTCGGACTGGCTTCACACACCCAGCCCTTGTGTTCAAGGCGAAACACCTCGTCCATGTCGGTGCATATCTGGTATGCCTTGGCCATCTTGGTTAACTCACGCAGGAAGTGCGGCAGCACTGTGTCGCACTCGGCCCGCCACGCCTCGTCTGGCTCGCCGTACATACCGGCACGGTCGCCCAGGAAATCAACATAACCACGTTGCATAATGGCTCGAGCCCCCAGCTTGGGCCGGTTCGGGGTGCCCAGTCCCCATGTCGTGTGCTCGAAGATGCTCATGTGTGGCTGCTCCAGTTTGGGTTGTCGTTGGTGCCGTGGTTGAAGTAGGCCCCCACAATGGTGCGTCGCCACTCCCCAACGGGATAGCCGAGGTCGTTACACTCACGCTCCCACCACGCAAAGTTAATCTCGCGCGGCTGGTTGTCCACCATGTCCAGTGGACTAACGAACAGCGTGGTCTTGTGCATCGTTGGCAAGGGCTTGATCTTGTCGGGGCCAGTGCGCTTGCCGGTCTCGTCATAGTCGTGTGCCCACTTCGGGAAGGTGAGCTGATAGGTAATGAGCCTATGCAAATCGCCATGTGCGCTCATGGCCTGAGCTACTGCGACCTGAGTGAAGCTATCGTTGAATTCGATCATGGGTGTTTCCCTTTTTCTGCAGGTGAACGGTAAGCCGCTGCCAGCAGCGCAAACTGTTCGACTAGGTAACTGATGCTGATGCCCAGTTCATCGCTGACCGCATCACCCAGACGATGATGCAGGTGTGTCATGTAATCGGCGATACGCTGGGCTATCTGGGCGGTTGAGTTCGGTGGTGAGCTTGTCACTGTCAGGGGGATGGAAAGGTTCATCACATCTCTCCCCAAGGGGCTTGCTCCCACAGTGACAGCCGGGTCAGCACGTCTTGTGCGAGAGCCTGTTGCAACTGCTGTAGTACCTTCACAAGCCGAGGTGCCTGCTCAGGACTCCCGGTCCATTCGCTCGATTGGTACAGGGCGCAGCAGGTGAATTTGTACAGCGCCACCTGTTCGGCATCGGTGAGTGGTGCCTGGTGGTAACGGTGGGCTGGTTTAAACGGGCTCCGCGTGGTCGAGCCACGCTGGCGTGGTTCCTTGTGCTCTTGCTGGCGTCCTAACTGATAGCGATGCCAGACTGCCCGCCTGTTGGCGAGCATCATCAACCGTACCAACCGATCAACTCGCCATGTCCAGGTACTGGTCGTGTCTGCTGGCGGCAGCCACCAGAGGGTGCGCAGCAACTCAAGGGTGTAGTGCGGTGGCATGGGGGTATTGCAAAAACGGTGTAACTGCACGGCAAAGGCTAGGTAATCCTTGCGGTCAATCATGAAGGCAGACATGGGATGACTCCTTGAAATGCGAAAGGCCACCTTTGGTGAGGTGGCCCTGTGGGTTGTGTCGGAATATCCGGATCATGGTGTTGGCTCTAATGATCCGGGTGAACGATCGGCCTGTATGTTATTGCTGCGCCTGTTCTGCGTCTGGGTGAGCAACATCAAACAAGATGGCGTAGAGCGCACAATCAATGCCGTTGACGGCATCGTGATGGGGGTAATAGGGCGGTTTGTCCTGGGAGCGCTCAAAGTAGTCGCCAAAGCAACTGAGACACTCGCGTATCTCAACGGTAGAACCCTGCAGCAAGGTCTCTTCAAACTGCTTGGCATAACTCCGGTCATCACGCGCCTTGGTGACGGCCTTTTCCAGCAACGTCAGTGCATCTTCGTTGCAGGCGGCAGCCAGACGATGGCGTAGCTTCTCAGGGTTTCCTCCAGGGAATAGGGATTAGGTAATCGCATCGTGCTTGTATCTCTTGGGCACTGATTAGTGCCGCAACTGATGCAGCAGCGTATCGATAGTCTCTATACAGTCAGCTTGGGTGAGCAGGTAGCCGTTAGGCAGGTGAGCCACGATGGCGGGCTCTGCCTGCATCTCGACGTTGTCTGCCAGCCAGCAGCGCAGCTCGAGGAGGATATCGAGGGTGGTGAGGTGGGTTTTGCCTGGGGGCTGGTTCATAGCTGACCTTTCTCGGCCATCGAGACTACGCCCTCAGCACCGACCACCAGATGGTCGAGCAATCGCACATCGACCAGCGCCAAGGCCTCTTTGAGGGCTTGGGTAAAGACCCGGTCTGAGTGGCTAGGTTCGGGGTCGCCGCTGGGGTGATTGTGCACCGCGATGATGGCCCCACAGTTGAGTAACAAGGCCCGCTTGACCACTTCCCGTGGGTAGATGCTGGCGCTATCGAGGGTGCCGCGAAACAGCTCCTCAAAGGCCAACACGCGATGCTGGGAGTCGAGAAACAGTGCGCCAAACACCTCATGCTCCCGGTCCTGCAACAGGGTTTGCAGTCGCTCTGAGGCCTCTGTAGTACTGGTAATGGCGGTGCCTTTGGCCAGGCGTTTGCGAGCAATCTGGTTGGCGATACGCAGCAGGTCTTGCTCTGTCACGGGCTCAGTGACGACATAGGTGCCGGGGCATTCCCCGGCTTTGAGTTTGTGGTAACGCATGTGGGGTTCTCCAAATAAACAAAACCCCGGCACGCATGAAGCATGTCGGGGTCAAAGGTAGAGAGGTTGTTGGTTCACTGTGAGGGGTGTTCAGTTGGCCGTGGTGGTGACGCCTTCCCTGGCGGTAGGTTCCTGCTTCACCGGCATTAGTGGTTCGGGGACCTGCACGGTGAGTGGGATAGCGAGAGCCCGGCTTAATCGCTCGGCCAGTTCATAGGCAGGGCCGATGGTGTCGTAGTCAGCTACCCAAGTGGCCAGCCCTAACCCACTGGTCTCCACAGCCCGTAGGTAGACGCTGTAGCCCTGTACGGTCAGGCCACTGTCACGCACCACCTGTGTTTCACCCTCTCGATTGATGGCTTCCAGCTCAACGGCTATCGGTTGTTTGGGCATCGAGTGCCTCCTCTTGAGGTAAGGGGTCACTCTCCACACGGTAGCCGTGGTGGATGCAGGTACGCTGCAGGTCACTCAGAAAGCTCCCCAGCACACGGGGCTGCTCAGTGAGTGGCACCGGTCCAGCCTGACAGCGCCAAAAACAGCGACGTTGTGGGTCCACGCAGATTTCATCCACGGGCAGGCTCATGGTGCGCCAGTCCTCGGCATTGGTGAGGGAGAGCAGTTGCCACTGCACCCCAGACCAGCGCAGATGCAGCGTAACGGTGCGGGCATGTGGGCTGCTAGGAGTGAGGTGCAGCAACCAGCGCTCACCTTGGCGAGTTGGCTGCAGCCTGGCTTTAGCGGCGACCAGCCCCAGCCACTGGCGCGAGGTGTGGGAAAGCGGCAGTTCGTTAGTCATCACACACCTCCTAATCCCCACTGACAGTGACGGTGAAATAGGCCATCCGGCAGTAGGCAACAAAGTTGGTCTGCCACAGGGTGAATAACTCATGAGCTTCGGCGCGTTGCATCGGGCCCCAGCCTTGCAGGTAGTGCTCGTCATCCAGGAAGTTGAAATCGAGCTCCTTGCAAAGCTCGGCATCCTGGCCCAGTCCCTGGTAGCTGAAGTCGGTGACGTAATCGAACAGCCAGCCATCAAGGCCGCGTATCAGACGTATCTCGACGGGGTGAGCCCCTCCTTGTTCGGGGCTGTAGGTGGGGCTGCGAAAGTTGAAGGTGAGTTGGGTCAGGCGATCGAGGTTGAGGTCGATATTGGTGACTTCCTGGTTAAGTAACGCGAGCAGCGCTTGGGCAACGGGCAGGGCAAAGCCGTCCCGGAAAAAGGGAATGATCATGGTGTACTCCTTGAACGGGTTAAACGTCGCCGAACAGGTCGCGCATTTTTCTGGCAACACGGGCACGGATTTGGTCATCAATGAAGGCGGTAATGCTGGCGAGTGCGGCACTCAGCACCGCAATGTCATCCGCGAGCCCCATCGGTAGCACATCCGGTATCGCATCGATGGGCGAGATAAAATAGGCCAATGCACTGTAGATCAGCAGCTTGGCCCAGAGCGGCAAATCCTCTTTCTGGCTGGTGTAGTAGAGCAACAGACAGGTTTCGATCAAGGGCCGACCGGCACGTTTGGCAAAGGCCCAGAGTTTGTGCCAAAAACCTTGGTGATCGAACGGCTCGCATTCGGGGGGAATGCAGGGTGGCATAGTGTGTCTCCTTCACGGGTGGGTGAATGGCTGAAATGAAAAGAGGAGGCATTTGCCTCCTCTGGGATGGAATGGGTGTGAGCTATTGGTCCCACATCAAGCAATCAAACTCGGGGGTATTGGTGGTGGGCAGCACAGAGGCCACCTCTTTGGTCGGCAGTGCGAGCTGCTTACCGTCAGCCGTCAAAATGCGGATCGACTTGGCCTTACGCAGCTTGCCCCACATGTCGAAGAAATTGTTCTCCCCGACACGGGAAGCGGTCTCATAAGGCGCATCGTATTGGCTGCCATCGACGATGATAGCGAAAGCCTGCCCGGCATAAGAGCCATACTCCTTGCCCTGCACGGTGGCAGTCATGCTGACCTTGCGGGTGTCATTACAGGCGATATTGAGATGGTTCTGCTCGTTGACCACCGCCGTATATTCGCTGGTGCCCTGACCCCAGCCACTGCTCCAGCGCCCGGCCTCACCATAGGCCAGGGCGTTATTGCACAGCAGGATGGCCGTCAACGTGATCCAAGATTTTTTCATGGTTAATGCTCCTTATCCAACGTAGTAACCCAACACATTCTGTAAAAATCCGCCGGCAGCTATGTAGCCTACGACGCCCCCGATGAGCTGGGGACCGGCTTTCCAAAACAGCTTCTTCTTGAACATCTCTTGTGCGCCGTCAGCCAGCAGCAAATCAGGCTGAGTGAAGCGGCGAAAGAGTTCGCCAGCCATCATCCCCAACGACGAGAACAGTGAGCCGAACACAAAGAACCAGATATGGCCCCATACCCCAAGTTGGGGTGAGCCTCCGGTCCAGAGGGAATGAATGGTGGCAGCCAGTAAAAAGAGGGTGGCAATGATGGGGTAGCGGATCATGATTTTCTCCTTGGGTAATATAGTGAGTGTGAAAAGAGCGTGAGTGATGATCGATCCAGCGAGGGCATTGGCCAAAGGCTGCGGCGTCTTGCCTGTATGGCGACAAGAGCAGCCTTGGTGGTCATCGTATTAGGCTGAAATAAAACCCATAAGGTTGATATTCGCCTTTTTAGGTCCTTATCGTCAATGGGTCCATGGTCAACCATAAGGGTTGACTGGAGGGGCTATGACAGACATCAACTTTGAACAGCTGGCCAAGAGCGTGGGTAAAGCGATTGCGCGCCAGCGCAGCCAGGCTGGATTTACCCAGGAGCAGGTGGCTGAACATCTCAATATCGGGATGGAGGCCGTCTCCCGAATGGAGCGGGGTATCGTGGTGCCAACCGTAGTGCGGCTGGCGGAGCTCGCTCAGCTGTTTGGTTGTGAACTGGCGGACTTTTTGCGCGAGACCAGCAACCGTCCCACCGAGCAGGGCATTGTGTTGAGCCAGCAATTGGCACAACTTGATGATGCCGACCGGACCTTGCTGCTGGAAACCATTAATCGTCTTGTAACGCGATTAACCCAATCAAAGTAAATGAATAAGACAACGTCGATGGCATAAATCGCCTCACCCGGACTGACGTCAGCCAGTCCGGGTGAGGATGTTTATGCCGGTGGTATAAAGAGAAGAACAATTATTGTAGTAACGTGAGAGCCTGTTCCAGAGCTTGGGATTTGAGCTGAGCACCTTGGCCGAACCAGGCTGAATCAAGTCGATTATCCTGACTGCGTGCACGACGATGATGATCGACATATTCCGTGACAGCATTAACTAAGCCCCAAGCAGTATTTTTGGCACTGGTAAGCTCTGACCCCATTCCTGCACCTTGGTAGAGTTCTTGTAATTTCTTGGTAGGACGACTCAGAACAATGTTGCCGTCATCACCTGTCGGGTCATTAATCAGGTCACTGAAGAAGAGAATAGCTTCAGCAGGAGAGACTGAGCGCTGACTCAGCTCATGTATATTACGTTGAAACAGGCCCCAGTTTGCTAAACCAAGACCGAGCACTTCCTTGACATGTTCCGGGTTGAATTTAGTTGAGTGGGGCACTTTAATTGCGTCGGCTTTATCATTGAGTGCCATCTGTAATGTATTATTACAAACCACCCGCAGAGAGGTAAATTGAGCTGTGGTACAGAGGGTGCCATCACAACTGGTCGCCAGCAATAAATAAGATTTCACTATGTCACCGCCGTTTAGTTTCATGCCCTGGCCCGTTTTGGCCAATGCCCACAACTTTCTCCCTCCTTTTAATACGCCTGCTGTTTCTAATTCAAACCCACCTGCTTGCACCAAATCCTGATAGAAATGCAATACCTCGTGAGGCTGTACCACATTGTAACGTTTGGAGACCACCGAGAGTGGAGCCAGCGTATCGGAGCGGTAAAGGACTTTACTCATCGTAAAGGGGCGGATATGCAGCGCATCAGAGGTGACATTGTAGAGCACATCGCTTTGTTCGATGGTCCAATCCATCCCGGCAGCTTGCTGCCAGATATCTAAAGACTGTTTTTCTGGTAATTGATTACCCAGTCCATGCCAAGGGGTTTGACCAGTGTAGGCCATTGTTTCAATCAAGTGCGCCATCTTTAATTCCTCTATGTATAAATCTCACAAAGGTTATATAGGGATGAATATATTTGGAGATGGATGCTCGCTTAGGTACATCATGCTTTTTTGAATAATGCAAGCCTAAATAAGGTATTGAAGGGCTTTGCTATCTGCTATTTTTGCTACAGTAGCAAGATAATGAGAAATATCATTGGTTTTTGGGGCTTTTGTTGTCGTAGAGGCATAGTTTGTTGGGGCGGAGAGGAATGGTTTGTTCAGGCGATAATGTGTCTTTTCGCTCCAGAGTGAGTGGCCAGAATGACAGCTTCATCATTCTGGCTCATGCGCTTCATCAGTACAATAGATTATAGTTCATTCATTTCGCTGTAATATTTATCCCATGCCACCATAGCTTTTGAGATATGTTTGAGTTTCTCTTTTAAAGAGGCAAAGTCATTGCTGTCATAACCCTTTGGGAGAAGTGATGATATGGCTTTCTTGGTCTCAATGCCGTTTAGGTTTATGTTCTCCCAGCAAATGAGAGCAAGAATATGATCCTCTATGCTAGTTGTTCGCTTGATGTGCTTGTTTTTATTGAGACTCCGCGTTAGTAACGGCCTTAGCTTTTCAATTTCAGGAGACTCGACAAAGTCATTGCTGTTCATGTGGTAATAATTTCTGAATTTTTCAAATTGGTATTCGTATCCTTCAAGTACCTCTTGTATGTCATCCTTATTCGCGCCATAATGGCATGTTATTGCTAGGTTCGAGAAATGCTTGATCTCATCATTTTCTGGGTAAATATAAAATATTCCCGGCCTTATTTTTTCTGGGTAAAATGATAAGGCATCGCTGACTGGCGCAAGCTCAGTATTACTTTTGTCGAAAGCGACACTGATAGATTGGGTATCATAATCTGTTCTGATGCTACGTTGAATTCGTTGAAACTCGTTTAGAGCATTTACCTTTTCTAAAAAATGCTCTGGTGTAACGACACTGACAATGTCCGCAATTCTCAACCAGAATCGGTGTGGAAAATTAGCTAGGATCCCATTTATTTTATTTATGAACTCAGGGTTTGACTTGTAATTAACAATAAATGGTATTAATTGCGTGTGTTTTTCCTGTTCATCTTTAGATAGCAGTTCTGAGTTTAAAGTTCGATCGTAAGAAAAATTAGATTGTACGGAGTCCCAGAACTCAGATGTTGCTTTTAATTTTTTGATGTCTTCATCGCTAAAGTTAATTCCGTAAAGTGCGCTGATTATTTCTTTGTTTATTTTTACAAGTTCATCTATTTCACGTTGGTGATGTATTTTTGCGTGATTATAAACAATGTGGAATTCAATAAATCGTTCACTCACATGAGCCAATAATGTATCTAATTGATTAAACAGTATCCGTGGTTTCATTATGCATTTCCTCTCATCATCATGAATGCGTGGAAAATATTATCATGTGTCGCACGTGTTCTGCTTGGTAAGGGCATCACAATTCTTGGTGCGTATTCAACGGTGAGCCTCGTTAGCCGTATGCCGATGACGTGTCACATTGCTTTTCTGGTTTTCATCCACAAATAAAGATAGATGTCAACATTAAATTCTTTAAAAGAACCTCATGCTGCGTAAAAAAAATGCGCTCCGTATGATGGCCTCGTACACATTAAACGGAGGAAATCACATGGCGATGCAAACGAGTGAAACAGGTGCTGCGACTCAACTGATGCAGGACGTAGACAGAATTATCCGACTGCCCGAGGTGAAACGCCTGACTGGGTACGGCCGCTCTACCATTTATAACCGCCTCAACCCCCAGTCCAAAGGCTACGACCCCGATTTTCCGCGCCCAGTCAGTCTCTCTCCCTTCGGTGCCGCTCGCGGGATAAAAGGGTGGCGCATGAGTGAGGTCATGCATTGGTGTGCGACGCGTCCTTATGTTGAGGCGTGCCATTCTTCGCTCGAGGGCTCAAAAAATGATTAATGAGAATGGGGCGCTTATCTTTCGCGATCAGCCATCATTTAGCGAGATCTTGGAAGCTGCCAACCAACAAGAATCTGAAGCCCAACGCGCAGCACTTGCTCCTGTAGGGTTTCCTGTATCTGCGTTGTCTGAGCAATTGCAGGCGGTCATCCGTGGTGTGAAGAAGCAAACGCAAGCTTCAGAGGAACTCATCGGGTGCATGTTGATTGGCATGATGGTACCTGCAGTTCATGATCTGTTTGTCATCACGCCCTTGGACAACATGTCTTTCCCCCTTTCGGCCAGCATCATGGTCGTAGCCGGGTCTGGCGAGGGCAAGTCATCCGTTGCTAAATGTTTCCTGAAACCCATTCGTACACTCGAAAGTGATCTTGCCATGCAGTATCAAACAGAGATGGCCCAGTTTGCTGGCGAGCTGGAACATTGGGAGATCAAACATAACGTGCTGAAAAAAGGGTATCAGCGTGCCATTACACTGGGTGAGGAGGAAGGGGAATGCAAGCGCCTCCTGGATGAGCATATGGCGAGCAAACCAACCAAGCCTGTCCAAAAACGCTTGCTGGTGAACGATCTGACGACGACTGGGCTTTTGAAGCTCCTGGGGACGGGATGGCCCTCGCTCTTTTTATTCTCCGATGAGGCTGGCAGCATTCTGGATAACGAGCTATTCCACAAACCGCATTTACTCAACACGTTGTGGGATGAGCAGTGTATCAGGGTTGACCGCGGTGGTAGTCATGCTGCGTTCTCGATTGACAATGCACGATTTAGCAGTTTGTTGATGACGCAGCCAGCATCGTTTCACCGCATGCTCAAACAACAGCGTGGCGTTGCCATCACATCAGGTCTGTGCGCGCGTCTACTCATCTGCGCGCCTAAATCGACAATGGGGGAGCGGCTCATCGGCGATGCACAAGAGCAGCAAGATGAGGTTGAGCGCGCATCACTGGAATGGTTTTACCAGCGACAAGCAGCACTTTTGATGCAATCGATGGCGCGTCGGGAGGCAGGCTACGAGTACATCAGTCTGCAACTTTGTGCAGAGGCGAGAACCTTGCTTTGTGAAACCGCCAATGCTGTCACGTTGAGACTTGGCCTTCAGGGTGACCTTCGTCAGTACGGTGATTTTGGTGCCAAGTACTTTGAACATGTCACACGTATAGCCGGGGTGCTGGAAGCCTTCTGTACAGGAGGTAAGGTGGTTTCTACCGCTACCGTGCGAGCTGCTATTACCATTGTCGACTATTTCTTCAAGCAACATATTCACTTGATGGCTGATGATATCATGCCGAGTATGCTTACTCATGCAGAAGAGTTAGATGCGTGGTTGAAAAAACGTGCAGGGAGCCAAATGTATTTTGAAATCCCCAAAAATGAAATTCTTCAAAAAGCGTTAGTGGCATTAAGAAGTGTTGCTGTGCTGGACAAGGCCATTGATGAGTTAATGGCAAAGAACAAGGTCTGTCTTCGCACGGAATATCGCCATCAAGGGCATAAACCAATAATGATGGTGTGCTATTACAATGTTGAAAATAAAAAATAACATCCTGCTCAATATTCTGATGGAGGTATAATAGATTCCCTTGATGCCGACTAAATGGCAGCTGGATGATAACGTGCCAAGCCATAAATAAGCAAGCTCGAGACATTAATTAAAGGAACACTAACTATACAATCACAAGTTGTTTTTGGATTCTCAGTTACTTCGGTTAAATCAGAGGTTGATGAGCGTTTTCTTCTTATGTTTCAGCTTGAAACTGAGTCGTGAATATTGGCTTTAATGTTATTGGCAGTTCACTTAATTAATCTATTGCCTAACTAATATCTAAGTTAACGTAATTTATTCGGCCACCTAATAAATAACTAAGGTAAGCTCATTTACAGATCATCTCATGCATCGCTAGATGCAACGATAGGCAGCCTACGACTTACTCAATCAGTCATGATTGAATACGAGGAGGACATGACCACATGTCCTCATTCATCAGTAATATCAAAGCATGTAATAAGGAATAAATATGCCTAAGTATAGCCATAACCACGTCGACATTGATGCTATCCCGATCCTGTATAAACCAATGAAAGCGTTGCGCATGAAAAAGGCATCCTCTATAACAAGAACGCTGCGCGAGATGTGTCATCAATCTATTTATTACCCACAACTATTCAGATTCATCGACCATCTGGTGCAGAGGGAGGCTCTTCCTGCTCTATTTTCCAGTAAGATGGCGGGGGGGATTTACCCTCTTACCAAGGAGGGGGGGAGGCTATCAGGTATCATCACGCTTGCTGTACAGGTGTACCTGCATCAGGAGTATTTTAATTTAGATCCAAAGCTGGCCTGCTTGTGTAATTTCGTCGTCAAGCATCAACTTCGTGAGATGATCATGGATGGTGGCACTAGCCAAGATGCGCAGAAGAAGCTGGATCTCAGGTATCAGCAGTTGATGTCGGAATTGAAGTCAGAAGCCATGCAAGGCAAGTGCGATACCTTCATGAAGGGGGCGCAGAGGAATACAGCATCACTGCGTCGCTATGTGAATGGTTTGTTTGGGCGCTATGCTCGTCTGCTGGTGCTGCGGGTCGATTTGTACTACAAAACAGAGTGCTTGGATGAGCTTTCTATTGAAGAGATCATCAAACACAAAAAAACGCTGTTTAAAACCCGTGGTAAGGGGGCATTGGCTGCCAATTGGGTGGGGTATGTTTGTCGTTTGGAGTTTGCACCTCAAACAGGCTTTCATTTTGGCTATGTCCCAATTACGTGTTGAAAGGCTAAGCTTGAAGTAGGCCATCACCTTGAGGTCTACCATCATGGATACCCCAGCCTTTCA
>NZ_JBSTYP010000069.1:0-21675 GCF_054052405.1 Aeromonas aquatilis
CGCCCGCGCCCCTGACAATCGATTTGGTGGCAAGGGGTTCTGGGGCCCCCGTCCCCACCACAGACGAAGGATCATTGACGTCAAACATCTCAGACACTGAAGCTTTCGCCGCAACCACACTCGCCCTTGGCGCATGAGAAGGTATTGTTGAACTACGCATATCTGATCCGTTCAACAGCAGACGAAAGATCATTCACGTCAAACATCTCAGACACTAAAGCTTTCGCCGCAACCACACTCGCCCTTGGCGTTGGGATTGTTGAACTGGAAGCCCTCGTTGAGGCCCTCCTTGACGAAATCCAGCTCAGTGCCATCCAGATGGATCAGGCTCTTGGCATCGACAATAATCTTGACGCCCTGCTGCTCGAACACCTGATCCTCATCGGTCAGTTCATCAACGAACTCAAGCACGTAGGCCAGGCCGGAGCAACCGGTGGTCTTAACGCCGAGGCGCAGGCCAATGCCCTTGCCCCGGTTGGTCAGAAAAGAGGAAACCCGTGCCGCGGCGGCATCTGTCATGGTAATAGCCATACTGCTCTCCGGCGCTTAGAGACCTTTCTTCTGCTTGTAATCGGCGATGGCGGCCTTGATGGCGTCCTCGGCCAGAATGGAGCAGTGGATCTTCACCGGCGGCAGGGCCAGCTCTTCGGCGATATCGGTGTTCTTGATGCCAGCCGCTTCATCCAGGGTCTTGCCCTTGACCCATTCGGTCACCAGGGAACTGGAGGCGATGGCAGAACCACAGCCGTAGGTCTTGAACTTGGCATCTTCGATGATGCCTTCGTCGCTGATCTTCAGTTGCAGCTTCATCACGTCGCCACAGGCGGGCGCACCGACCATGCCGGTCGCAATGTTGGGATCATTCTTGTCAAAACCACCGACGTTGCGAGGATTCTCGTAGTGGTCGATTACTTTTTCACTGTAAGCCATATCTCACTCCTGCTAATTCTGTTGCTCACTGACCCGGTGGATCAGTGATGAGCCCATTCGACCGTGTTCAGATCGACGCCGTCTTTGTACATCTCCCACAGGGGGGACATCTCGCGCAGACGACCGATGGAGTCACGAATAAGCTTGACCGCGTAGTCAATCTCTTCCTCGGTGGTGAAGCGACCCATGCTGAAACGGATGGAGCTGTGTGCCAGCTCGTCGTTCAGACCCAGTGCACGCAGCACATAGGAAGGTTCCAGGCTGGCGGAGGTACAGGCCGAACCGGAAGAGACTGCCAAATCTTTCAGCGCCATGATGAGGGATTCCCCTTCCACATAGGCAAAGCTGACGTTGAGGTTACCCGGAACACGTTGCTCCAGATCGCCATTGATGTAGACGGCTTCAATATCCTTGATGCCATTCCACAGACGCTGGCGCAGAGCCAAGATGCGCTCGCCTTCACTCACCATCTCTTCTTTGGCGATGCGGAAAGCTTCGCCCATCCCGACGATCTGGTGGGTCGGCAGAGTACCGGAACGCATGCCGCGCTCGTGGCCGCCACCGTGCATCTGGGCTTCCAGACGAACGCGGGGTTTGCGGCGAACAAACAGTGCACCGATCCCTTTCGGACCATACACCTTGTGCGCAGAGACGGAGAGCAGATCCACTTTCAGTGCTTCCACGTCTACCGGGATCTTGCCCACACTCTGAACGGCATCCACGTGCAGCAGGATCTTGCGGGAACGGCACAACTCGCCGATGGCAGCAATGTTCTGAACCACGCCGATTTCGTTGTTCACATGCATGATGCTGACCAGGATGGTGTCATCACGCATGGCGTTTTCGATCATCTCGATAGTGAACAGGCCGTTGGGCATCGGCTCAAGATAGGTCACCTCGAACCCTTCACGCTCCAGCTGGCGACAGGTATCGAGTACCGCCTTGTGTTCGGTCTTGGAGGTGATGATGTGCTTGCCCTTGCTGGCATAGAAGTGGGCAACACCCTTGATGGCCAGGTTATTGGATTCGGTCGCACCGGAAGTGAAGACAATCTCGCGGGGATCGGCACCGATCAGATCTGCCACTTGATTACGGGCCAGATCCACCGCCTCTTCGGCCTGCCAGCCAAAGCGGTGAGAACGGGAAGCCGGATTGCCGAACAGGCCATCCATGGTGAGACACTGCATCATTTTTTCTGCGACACGCGGGTCCACCGGACAGGTTGCCGAATAATCAAGGTAAATAGGCAGTTTCATGTTTTTCTCCGTCACAGTCGGGGTCATACAGAGTCCCGCTGTGGAAAGCACGTTTATAGTTGGACTTTCAAGCTCACATCGCCGTGTTCTGCCCGATCAACCAGGGACAACACGGTCTTCATTTGTTCATCTTGCTTGCCGGCAATCCGGCGCACATCGGCCTGGCGAACCAGCTCAGCCAGGGTGATATCCCCGAGGAAGCTGGAGATCCGCTCGCTCAGATCGCGCCACAGGGAGTGAGTCAGGCACTGGGTACCACCGTGGCAACCGCCCTTGCCGAGACACTTGGTGGCATCGACCGACTCATCGACCGCGGTGATCACCTGACCAACCGAAATCTCCCCTGGGGCCAACCCGAGGCGATAACCACCACCCGGGCCACGCACGCTGCTCACCAGACCATGTTTGCGCAGGCGGGCAAACAGCTGCTCGAGATAGGACAACGAGATGCCCTGGCGCTCGGAAATATCGGCAAGGGGGACGGGCCCCTGCTCTGCATGCAGCGCCACGTCGAGCATGGCGGTTACAGCGTAACGTCCTTTTGAAGTCAGTCTCATGTGCCTTACCGTCTTGCGAAGCAATTTAATGGGGCACATGCTCACATACCCGACCAAATCAGTCAAGTATATGGTTGAGTAAATCAGTCGGATTAATCCGGTACGCGCGCTTTCTGCACCGAGGTCAGAATACCGCGCAGAATGTTGAGCTCAGCCGCTTCCGGCCGAGCCCGATTGAACAGGCGACGCAGCTTGCTCATCACATGACCCGGATGGTCATCGGCAATAAAACCGGTCTTCATCAGGGTTTGTTCCAGGTGCTGATAAAACCCTTCCAGCTGGGCGGCACTCGGATAGGCCATCTCATCTTCAGGCTCGGCGGCCTGCCCCTGCAGCCAGCGCATCCGCACTTCGTAACAGAGGGTCTGTACCGCCATGGCCAGATTGAGGGAGCTGTAATCAGGATTGGCCGGAATGGCCACGTGGTAGTGGCACTTTTGCAATTCGTCGTTGGTGAGACCGGTGCGTTCACGGCCAAACACCAGCGCGACCGGGTGCTGCATCCCCTCAACCACCGATTTGTCACCGGCTTCACGGGGATCGAGCATGGGCCAGCTCAGGGTGCGGGAGCGGGCGCTGGTGCCGATCACCAGACCACAATCGGCGATCGCTTCGTCCAGTGTCGGGATGATACGGGCATTGGCAAGCACATCGCTGGCACCTGCCGCCAGGGCGAAGGCATTGTCATCCGGCAAGGCTTGCGGATCAACCAATACCAGTTGGGTCAACCCCATGGTCTTCATGGCACGCGCCGCAGACCCCATGTTGCCGGTATGAGATGTGTTTACCAAAACGATACGAATCTGATCCAACATGCCCAGTCAATCTTCAGTCAAAAATAGCGCGCAATTGTAACATAAGAGAACACAATGTTGGCACCGTAAAAGGCGAGCCATTTCAGAACAAAACCACCGGTTTGTATAACAAACCAGCATGAGGGAAGTGAGAGAGGGAAACTAAACTTGATGGATATCCGGTTAACGGCACAGGAGACACAACGCCATGCTTCCTCCCTTTATCTACGAGAGATTGCCCAGCCTCTACCTGCTGGCGGCCATTGCCATCATTATGCTGGGTGAACAGCCCCTGCTCTGGTTTGCAGGCGCCCTGCTGTTTATCGCCGGGGCGGTGACCTGGATGATGCGCTCCAGCTACCGGCGTACCGATCTGATTATCTTTCCGAGCAAACGCTGGCTACAGCCGGAGTGGCTGTATGAAGCGCAGCCCTTCATCTGGCTGGCAGCGGGGCTAGCCATGTCACAACTGCCCGCCCCTGCAGCACTTATCGCCTTGGTGCCCTGTCTGTGGGCCTGTCGTTGCCTCTGGGCACGGCACCATTATCGCCGCCATGCCCACGGGGTGATTGTCCACTTAAGACGGGATCCCGCTCGGCGCCGTCTGCACCGCAGCCTGCGCTGACTCGGTGCGGGCGCGTTCGATAAACGTGGCCAGATCCATCAGGGGATACTTCATCAGGCTCGGCAAGCCATCGAGATCCAGACTGTCCATCAGGTTTTTCACCTCAAGGCCCAACTCGGTATTCCCTTCTATCTTCAGCTTGCGCTGGAAGAAGAGCGAATCTGGATCCTCTTTGCGACCGGCAATCAGAATAAGGTCGTTGGCGGTACCACTAAAGCAGACATCGGCCTTGTCACACTCGCGCGCCACCACCAGCTGGCCATTCTGTTCACTGATAAACCAGCAGAGCTCCAGATCAGAGACTTCGACTTTCAGCCACTTGTCTGCCAGAAACTCGAAATCGCCATCTGCGATGGCCTCTTTGAAGACCCTGGCCAGCAAACTCTCCATCAGTTGCTTTTGCAGATTGAAGGGAACCAGCTTGAGGGGATGGCGCAAGAAGCGCGGAGCCTGTTCGACCAGGCGGCGTTGCAGTTGTTGAAACACGATAGACTCCCTTTTTTGCGCATTCAAACACAGGGCGAGGGGCAAGATCCTGTTGGAAATCAAACTTGTGCAGGGTTACCTCAAGAAGGGTAAAGCTACACAAAGCTGCCTCAGGTCAAAAAGCGGGAGTGCATGGCTGCATACAATCAGGGCTCGTTTGCCCTTCATATGCACTCTCGGAGCGTACCAATGGAATTACTCTGTCCGGCAGGCAGTTTGCCGGCACTGAAAACCGCCGTGGATAACGGGGCCGATGCTGTTTATATCGGTTTCAAGGATGATACCAATGCCCGCCACTTTGCCGGTCTCAACTTTACCGACAGCAAACTGGAGAAGGCGGTGGATTATGTGCATCAACATGGTCGCAAACTACATATTGCCATCAATACCTTTGCCCATCCCGGGGCCGATGCGCGATGGAAACAGGCGGTTGATCGCGGGGTAGCCCTTGGCGCCGATGCATTAATCATCGCCGACCTCGCCGTGCTGGAAT
The DNA here is from genome assembly GCF_054052405.1 of Aeromonas aquatilis. Taxonomy (NCBI): domain Bacteria; kingdom Pseudomonadati; phylum Pseudomonadota; class Gammaproteobacteria; order Aeromonadales; family Aeromonadaceae; genus Aeromonas; species Aeromonas aquatilis. Next base: position 5,142 of record NZ_JBSTYP010000069.1, read on the forward strand.
ATGCCAGCCGCCACTACCCCGAGATGGAACTCCATGTCTCGGTGCAGGCCAGCGCCACCAATGCCGCCGCCATTCGCTTCTATCAGCAGCAATTCAATGTCACACGGGTGGTGCTGCCCCGGGTGCTCTCCATGCATCAGGTCAAGCAGCTGGCCCGCGAGACCGATGTTGGCCTCGAGGTATTCGCCTTTGGCAGCCTCTGCATCATGGCCGAGGGGCGCTGCTATCTCTCCTCCTACATGACGGGCGAGAGCCCCAACACGGTCGGCGCCTGCTCACCGGCCAAGTTCGTCCGCTGGGAAGAGACCCCAAGCGGCCTCGAGTCACGGCTCAACGAGGTGCTGATCGACCGCTACGGCCCAGGTGAAAATGCGGGTTATCCGACCCTGTGCAAGGGACGTTTCGATGTGGATGGCCAGACCTACCACGCGCTGGAAGAGCCGACCAGTCTCAATACCCTGGGTCTCTTGCCCGAGCTGTTCCAGACCGGGATCCAGTCGGTCAAAATTGAAGGGCGCCAGCGCAGCCCCGCTTATGTGGAGCAAGTGACCCGGGTCTGGCGTGCGGCCATCGATGCCTACCAGGCCGATCCCGAGGCCTATCAGGTCAAGCCTGAGTGGGATGCCCAGCTCGCCCGCGTCTCCGAAGGTAGCCAGACTACCCTCGGCGCCTATCATCGTCAGTGGCAATAAGGAGTCCATGCATGCAATTTTCTCTCGGGCCTCTGCTCTTCTACTGGCCCAAAGCCGATACGGAAGCCTTTTACCATGCCGCGGCCGACAGCCAGGCCGACATCATCTATCTGGGGGAAACCGTCTGCAGCAAGCGGCGCGAACTCAAAGTCGATGACTGGATTGCGCTGGCCCGTCAAGTCGCCAGCTCCGGCAAACAGGTGGTGCTCTCAACTCTCGCCCTCATCTCCGCCCCTTCCGAACTCAAGGAGGTGAAACGACTGGTCGACAATGGCGACCTGATGGTCGAAGCCAACGATCTTGGTACGGTGCAACTCGCCTGGGAGGCAGGGATCCCCTTCGTCTGTGGTCCCGCCATCAACGCCTATAACGCCGATGTGCTGCGCATGCTGCTCAAACAGGGGATGAAACGCTGGGTCATGCCGGTGGAGCTCTCCCGTGACTGGCTGATCCAGCTCAATCAGGATCTGGGCTCCCTGCGCGACCAATTTGAGGTGGAGGTGTTTGCCTACGGCCATCTGCCGCTCGCCTACTCGGCGCGCTGCTTCACCGCGCGCTCCCTCGACAAACCCAAGGACAATTGCGAGCTCGCCTGCATCAACTACCCCACCGGGCGACTGGCCAACAGCCGCGAGGGACAGCGGGTGTTCAATCTCAACGGGATCCAGACCCAGTCCGGCTACTGCTACAACCTGGGTAACGAACTTGCTGGCATGGCGGGTCTGGTGGATGTAGTCAGGCTCTCACCGCAAGGGATGGAGACGCTGGAGACGCTGGCCCGCTTCAAAGCCAATCAGCAGGGCCAGGCTCCCCTGCCCCTGCAACAGGGGAACGACTGCAACGGTTACTGGCGCCAGATCCCCGGCATGAGTCTGGTGGAATAAGCCCGCCATTCGCCCAACAAAAAGGCCTCATCGCGAGGCCTTTTTTACAACTATTTGGCAGTATCAGGAGGGCTGATCGCTCTTGTCTCGGGCGCTCTGGGCGCCAGGTGGCAAGGGTTTGCGCGCCATCAGCTCCAGTTCCAGCAGCGCATAGCGGTGCTCGATGAAGTCATAGACGTTGTTGGATAAGGCCAGCTTGAAGTAGCTGATGGCTTCCTTGCGGTTGCCTTTGCCCAGCTCGAACTTGCCCAGATAGAAGTAGGTTTCACACAGGCGCTCGGCAAGCTCCCGGTTATCCTTCACCCCTTTCACCACGTTGCCCATCAGCTGGGAAGCGTTGATCTCGCCGGTATAGAGGCGCACCAGATCCCAGTTCCAGGCATCGTCATCGTACTTGTTGAGCCGCTCGCGCATCCGGCTCATGGCAGCCGACGGATCGAGTTTCTGCTCAGCCAGGTAGAGCCAGATCACCCGATAAGGGTCTTCCGGCTGCGCCTCGTAAAAACGCTTCATATCGGCCGCGGCCAGCTCGGGACGGTTGCCGTAATAGAGGGCGATGCCACGGTTGAGATAGGCATAGTCATAGTCCGGCGCCAGTTCGAGAGCAGAATCGAACGCGTCATAGGCTTCGTCGTAATTCTGCTGCTGCACCAAATAGACGCCGATGAAGTTGTAGGCTTCGGCGAAATCCGGCTTCTCCCGCAGGGCTCGATTGAAATCGAGTCGTGCGAGGGAACGCAGGCCAACCCGATCAAACACCACGGCACGCTCATAAAACAACTCTGCCCGTTGCTCGGTGGTCAGTTCCATTTCACTGAGCATTTGCCCGAGTCGCGCCAACGCCAGCTCGCTTTGGTAGGAGACCTGCAGGGGGGTCGCCAAAACCAGTGAAGCAGGCTGCGGCTTGGGAACCTTAGGGGTGTTAACCTGACTGCTACTGCTGCAACCCCACATGGGAAGCAACAACAGGATACCAAGGAGGTATCCAATCCCTTTCCTGACGTTCAATGAACACTCCGACGCTTACGCTTGACCCCGCATATGGTAAAGGTCAACTGCCACTTTGTCATGTAGCTGTGCCCCTCTACCTCAAATAAATCAGGATTCGACAGGGTATCCGGCCTCCAGCCAACCACGAAAACCGCCGTCGACGCTGATCACCTTGCGATAACCCATCTGCTGCAGGTTGTCCGCCGCAAGAATGGAGCGAAAACCACCGCCACAATAGAGGTAGAGTTCGATCTCGGGATCCGGGAACAGGGTCTCGATATCCCGCTCAATCACGCCACGACCCAGGTATCGGGCACCGGGCAGATGGCCCTTGGCCCACTCGCTCTCTTCCCGCACGTCGAGCAGGTGAAACGTGCGCCCTTGATCCTGCCAGCGCTTGATCTGGTGAACATCGGTTTCGGTGATGCGGGAGCGGATCCCGTCAACCAGCGCCAAAAAACGGGGATTGTGATGCATGACAGACTCCTGTTGCTTGAATCATGTGCGTCAGCAAACGACACGCAGAGATAAGAAAAGAGCGCCATCAGGCGCTCTTCACTGTTACGGCAGGATTTCCTGTTGGTCCGCACCCTCTTTCTCTACCTGGGTGGGCAGCATGTGCTCGCGCTTGACGCCGAGGAACATGGCAAACGAACTCGCCACATAGATGGAGGAGTAGGTACCAAACGCCACACCGATCACCATGGCCACGGCAAAGCCGTGGATCAGCGCACCGCCCTTGAGCAGCAGCGCCAATACAACGATGAAGGTGAGGCCGGAGGTAATGATGGTACGGCTCAGGGTCTCGGTCATGGAGAGATCGAGAATGTAGTCGGTATCCCCTTTACGCACCTTGCGGAAGTTCTCCCGCAGGCGGTCGAACACCACAATGGTGTCGTTCAGGGAGTAACCCACCAGAGTCATCAACGCCGCCAGCACGGTCAGGTCGAACTCGTACTGGAAGTAGGCGAACACGCCCAGGGTGATCACCACGTCGTGCACCAGAGAGAGAATGCCCCCCAGCGCCAGACGCCACTCGAAGCGCACTGCCACATAGGCCAGGATACAGAGGATGGAGGCCAGCATGGCCAGCGCACCGTCTGTGGCCAGTTCATCCCCCACGGAAGGGCCGACGAACTCGACGCGTTTGAGCACAGCGCCCTCGTCGAGCAGCTTGGCCGCCGCCAGCACTTCGTTACCCTGTTGTTCTACCTTGACCCCCTCTTTCGGGGTCAGGCGGAACAGCACGTCACGGCTGGAGCCAAAGTGTTGCAGGGTTGCCCCTTCAATCTTCTGCTCTTCCAGAGCGTCATGGATCTTGTCCAGGCTCACCGACTGCTGGAACCCCACCTCGATAGTGGTACCACCGGTAAAGTCCAGACCCCAGTTCAGCCCCCGATCAAACAGGAAGAACAGGGCTACCACCATCAGCACGGAAGAGAAAACCACACCCGGCTTGGCATAGCGCATAAACGGGATCGGTTTTTCAAAATGTAGAATCTGAAACATCTCTCTATCCTCAGATGGGCAGCTTGTCGATACGCCGTCCACCCCAAGCCAGGTTGATAATGGCACGGGAAACTGTGATGGCAGTAAACATGGAGGCGGTCAGACCAATGCCCAGCGTCAGGGCAAAGCCCTTGATGGCGCCGGTGCCGATACCGAACAGGATCACGCAGGTGATCAGCGAGGTCACGTTGGAGTCGGCGATGGTGGAGAATGCCCGATCAAAGCCCAGATGGATGGCTTGCTGAACACCACGACCGTTGCGGATCTCTTCACGAATACGCTCGTAGATCAGTACGTTGGCATCCACCGCCATACCCAGCGTCAGGACGATACCGGCGATACCCGGCAGGGTCATGGTGGCCCCCGGGATCATCGACATGATGCCGACAATCAACACCAGGTTCATACAGAGCGCCAGGTTGGCGACCCAACCGAAGGCACGGTAGTAGATCCCCATGAACAGCACGATCACCAGCATGGCCCAGCCGATGGCTTCCATACCGCTGTCGATGTTCTGTTGACCCAAGCTCGGACCGATGGTGCGCTCTTCCACGATCTGGATCGGGGCGATCAGGGCACCGGCACGCAGCAACAGCGCCAGGTTGTGGGCTTCGTTGGCGTTGTCGATACCGGTAATACGGAACTGGCTGCCAAGGCGCGACTGGATGGTGGCGACGTTGATCACCTCCTCCTGTTTGCGGAACTTGCGCTTGCCATCCGGACCCGGCTGACCGACCGGCTTGTACTCGATGAACACGGTCGCCATCCCTTTACCGACGTTGTCCTTGGTAAAGTTGGCCATCTTGTTGCCACCCTGGCCATCAAGCTTGATGTTGACCTGAGGACGGCTGTACTCATCGAAACCGGACTGGGCACCCACGATGTGGTCACCGGTCAGGATCACCCGCTTTTGCAGCACGACGGGACGACCGTTGCGATCGTTGTAGAGCTTGGAGCTGGGCGGAACACGGCCATCGGCAGCGGCTTGAATATCAGCCGCCTCATCCACCATGTGGAACTCCAGGGTCGCGGTGGCACCCAGGATCTCCTTGGCGCGGGCGGTATCCTGAATACCGGGCAGTTCAACGACAATGCGCTCTGCGCCTTGCTGTTGTACCAGCGGCTCGGCCACACCCAGCTCATTGACCCGGTTACGGATGATGGTGATGTTCTGCTCGAGGGCGTACTTCTTCACTTCCTTGATCTTGGCTTCGCTCAGACCGGCCAGCAGGATGAACTCATCCCCTTTTTGCTCGGTAGTGAAGGTCAAATCAGGGTTCTGACGACGCAGATGAGAAACAGCGCGTTCCTGATCCGCTTCGTCACGGAAGATCACCTGCACCAGATCACCGGTCCGGCGCACGCCGGAGTAACGGATCTTCTGGTTGCGCAGCTCGGTGCGAAAATCCTGCACCATCTGCTCTTGCTGCTTGGTCAGTGCTTCGGCCATGTCCACTTCCATCAGGAAGTGCACACCACCGCGAAGATCAAGACCCAGCTTCAGAGGCGCCGCACCGATGGCTTCGAGCCAGGCGGGAGTGGAAGGTGCCAGGTTGAGTGCGGTAATGAAGTTGTCACCCAGCTTGTTGGCGACGATATCGCGTGCCTTCAGCTGGTCTTCGGTATTCTTGAAACGGATCAGGATAAAACCGTGCTCGAATGCAGCATGTTTGACCGGGATCTTGGCCTCATCGAGACTCTCTTTCACCAGGTCAAGGGTATCTAGCTTGACTTCGGCACCACGGCTGGCAGAAACCTGCAAGGCCGGGTCTTCGCCGTAAAGATTGGGGGCTGCATATAGAAAACCGATGGCGATCACGAAGACCACCATCAGGTATTTCCACAGCGGATAGCGATTCAACACGCTGTGCTCCTTGGGAGATTAAAGGGACTGGATAGAACCCTTGGGCAGAACGGCAGAGACGAAGTCCTTTTTGATGGTGACTTGAGTCTGGTCGTTCAGGGCGATCACCAGGTAATCGCTGTCTGCAGCCACTTTGGCAATCTTGCCAACCAGGCCACCGGAAGTGAGCACTTCGTCACCCTTGGACAAGGAGGTCATCAGATTGCGGTGATCCTTGGCGCGCTTGGCCTGGGGACGATAGATCATGAAGTAGAAGATCAGACCAAACACGGCCAGCATGATGATCATTTCCATACCACCACCCTGTGCACCCGGAACTGCGCCTTCTGCATACGCCTTGGAGATAATGCTCATTTAACAACCTCTTATTGATGTAGATTTGAAAACTGAATTATATATTGTTGTTATTTAACGTCATTTTCAGCTAACGGAGGCACAGGCTTCCCTTGCCGACGGTAAAACTCTGTTACAAAGTCGTCTAATTTACCCTGCTCGATCGCGTCCCGCAAACCTTGCATCACACGCTGGTAGTAACGCAGGTTATGAATCGTATTCAGACGGGCACCGAGGATCTCGTTGCACTTGTCCAGATGATAGAGATAGCTGCGGGTGTAGTTCTTGCAGGTGTAGCAATCGCAATCGGCATCCAGGGTACTGGTGTCGCTGCGATACTTGGCGTTGCGGATCTTCACTACGCCATCGGTGGTGAACAGGTGACCGTTGCGGGCGTTGCGGGTCGGCATGACGCAGTCGAACATGTCGATACCACGGCGCACCCCTTCCACCAGATCTTCCGGCTTGCCGACACCCATCAGGTAACGCGGCTTGTCAGCCGGAATTTTCGGGCAGACGTGCTCGAGGATGCGGTGCATGTCCTCTTTGGGTTCACCCACGGCCAGACCACCGACCGCATAACCGTCGAAACCGATCTCCAGCAGCCCCTTGAGGGAGACATCCCGCAGATCTTCGTAAACCGAGCCCTGAATGATGCCGAACAGGGCGTTCTTGTTACCCAGCGCATCAAACTTTTCACGGGAGCGCTTGCCCCAGCGCAGAGACATCTCCATGGACTTGCGCGCTTCTTCATAAGTAGCCGGGTACGGGGTGCACTCGTCGAAGATCATCACGATGTCGGAGCCCAGATCGTACTGGATCTCCATGGACTTCTCGGGGTCGAGGAAGATCTTCTCGCCATTGATGGGGTGACGGAAGTGGACGCCCGCTTCGGTGATCTTGCGAATATGGCCCAGGCTGAACACCTGGAAACCACCGGAGTCGGTCAGGATCGGGCCCTGCCAGTTCATGAAATCGTGCAGATCGCCGTGGGCACGCATCACTTCCTGACCCGGGCGCAGCCAGAGGTGGAAGGTGTTACCCAGCAGGATCTGGGCGCCGGTTTCACGCACTTCTTCAGGAGTCATCCCCTTGACGGTGCCGTACGTCCCGACCGGCATAAAGGCCGGCGTTTGTACCACACCACGTTCGAAGACCAGTTGACCGCGACGGGCACGGCCGTCGGTGGTTTTCAGTTCAAATTTCATTGCTACCTCGGCTGCGTCAGATAAACAGTCTGACAATAGGAGGGCCGCTCACGGCCCGGTAAATAAGCTGAAGCTTATGCTTCAACCTGGCGACGGGTGACGAACATGGCGTCCCCGTAGCTGAAGAAACGGTACTGCCCGGCCACGGCTGCCTGATAGGCCGCCATCACATTGTCATAACCGGCAAAGGCGCTGACCAGCATGATCAGGGTCGACTCCGGCAGATGGAAGTTGGTGACCATGGCATCGACAATCTGGAACTGGTAGCCAGGGAAGATGAAGATATCGGTGTCACTAAAGAAGGGCGCCAGCGGTTTGCCCTGTGCCAGGGTGACCTTGGCCGCGCTCTCCAGCGAACGCACCGACGTGGTCCCCACCGCGATTACCCGACCACCACGGGCACGGGTGGCCGCGATGGCATCCACCACCTCTTGCGGCACTTCCGCATACTCGGAGTGCATATGGTGATCTTCAATCTTCTCAACCCGCACCGGCTGGAAGGTCCCCGCCCCTACATGCAGGGTCACGAAGGCCGTTTCAACCCCTTTGGCCCGAATTTTCTCAAGCAGCGGCTCATCAAAGTGCAGACCGGCGGTCGGCGCGGCAACGGCGCCGGGCTTCTGATTGTAAACGGTCTGGTAGCGCTCCTTGTCGGCATCCTCGTCGGGACGGTCGATATAGGGGGGCAACGGCATGTGACCGATGGCCTCCAAAATCTCCAGCACCGGACGCGGATCGAGGAAGTGGATCTCGAACAGGGCGTCGTGGCGGGCGCGCATTTCAGCTTCCACACCACCATCCATGATCATCCGGGTGCCGGGCTTGGGCGCCTTGGAGGCACGGACATGGGCCAGCACGCTGTGCTCGTCCAGAATGCGCTCGACCAGTACCTCCAGCTTGCCGCCGCTGGCCTTCTGGCCAAACATGCGCGCCGGAATGACACGGGTGTTGTTGAATACCAGCAGGTCGCCCGGGTTGAGCTGGTCCAGCACATCGACAAATTGACCGTGGCGCAGGGCGCCAGTTTGACCATCGAGCTGCAACAGGCGGCTGGCGGTGCGCTCTGCCATCGGATAGCGGGCAATCAGCTCGTCTGGCAGATCAAAATGAAAATCGGATACTTGCATCTTTCACCTCGGGGGGAATCGGCGGCTAGTCTAGTTATCCCCATCTTCCAAGGCAACCCAAAAGACCAAAAACCCAAGAGAGACAAGGGGTAGCGAGCAATATTGAGACACACCTCCGGTTAATGATTCTTTAATGTTCTGTATTGACCCTGATCATGTTTTGCCAATGGGCGCTGGGCTAGGGTGAAAGCAGATACACAAGGAGGCCCACCATGATGACCCTATCCGAAATCATGACCGAACATCCCTTCACTCTGGGTCCGTCAAACAGTGTCAAACAGGCGATGGATCTGATGCAGCAGGAGCGGATCCGCCACATTCCCATCGTCGACGAGCAGCACCACCTGCTGGGGCTGGTGACCCTCACCGATATTCTGGCCACCCGGGAATCCAAGCTGCTGCTCATCAGCCCGGAGCGGGAAGCCGAATTTACCGACAGCGTACAACTCGACGAGATCATGACCCGCCAGGTAGCGAGTGTGGATCCCCACGCTGGCATCAAGGAGGCGGCACTCTACCTGCAGCGGCACAAATATGGCTGCCTGCCGGTACTCAAAGGACGCAAGCTGATCGGCATTGTCACCGAATCGGACTTTATTGCCGTGGCCATCAACCTGCTGGAATTGATGGAAGAGCAGGAGCCACCCACCGATTTTTGATTGATCAGATTGTAATTAAATTACAATCAAAGCGTTTTCAGCCGTCAAAATAGGCATAAATTATGAAACCCTTTCATTTTGATTGAAAAATTACACCAAATGCTTGCCTTGTGATCTGCATCACACTATTATCTCTCTCATGCAATAGTTGCCGAGAGGGGGATGAGGGATTGTGCACCCATTATCTTCCTCTCATATGTCTGCAAGTTTGCACACCCCGTAGTTAGTCTTTGCTGTAAAGCATTTGTTTATATAGCCATTCCTTGTTTGATGACCCGGCCCTGTCGTTGCGATAGCGCCGGGATTTTTTTTCTGCGCTTTTCGGCTTCCCCCTTACCAGCACATCCCCAATCGCTGCGAGCAGCGGCCTCAACCTCCTGCGCCACCTGTTTGCACCACCGTTTATCTCATCGCGTCATCGTGGCTCTGCACACCCCTTCTTATGCCTTGAAAAGGCGATGTAGCGCACAGATATTGAACCACGACAAGGAGTTATCTCAGTAGGCCAGAGATATTCATGTTAGGTACAGCCATAGTGAGCTATCTAATAAGTAGATTTAAGCGATTCAAAATTGCGGCTTTTATCGATTAACGGAAGCCCCTATGATGAATCCATCGAAAGTTAAGCGCCTCGTCTGGTAAGACTCTTCAACACCAGACCGGCATATGTACATCACCAAGGAGCAATTACATGTCTACCTACATCAACACTGAAATCAAGCCGTTCAATGCTACCGCCTACCACAATGGCAAATTCGTTCAGGTGTCTGACGCTGACCTGAAAGGCAAGTGGTCCGTGGTCTTCTTCTACCCGGCTGACTTCACCTTCGTTTGCCCGACCGAGCTGGGCGACCTGGCTGACAACTACGCTGAATTCCAGAAACTGGGCGTCGAGATCTACTCTGTCTCTACCGACACCCACTTCACCCACAAAGCGTGGCACGACACTTCTGACACCATCCAGAAGATCCAGTACCCGATGATTGGTGACCCGACTGGTACCATCACCCGCAACTTCGGTGTGATGATCGAAGAAGCCGGTCTGGCTGACCGCGGTACCTTCGTGATTGACCCGCAGGGCATCATCCAGATCGTCGAGATCAACGCTGGCGGCATCGGCCGTGACGCACTGGAACTGCTGCGCAAAGTCAAAGCCGCCCAGTACGTTGCCTCCCACCCGGGTGAAGTGTGCCCGGCTAAATGGAAAGAAGGCGAAGCCACTCTGGCCCCGTCCCTGGACTTGGTAGGCAAGATCTAAGCCTCCCGCTTCCAAGACCGGCCCGCATAAGGGCCGGTCTGCTTTCCGGCATTGCCAAATAGGCCTGAAAGCAGACCGACTCACATTTAATGCCAACTCGCCATTACAAGAAGGAATTCGACCATGTTGGATACCAACCTCAAACAACAGCTGAACACCTATCTGCAGTACATCGTCAATCCCATCGAGATCAGCGTGTCCGGCAACGACAGCGACAAATCTGCAGAACTGCTGGCACTGGCCAGCGAGATCGCCGAGATGTCCCCCAAGATCACCCAGACCTCTGGCACTGCCGCTCGCAAGCCTTCCATGAGTGTCGCGCCGCAGGGCCAAGCCCCGCGCGTTCACTTTGCCGGCATCCCCATGGGTCATGAATTTACCTCGCTGGTGCTCGCCCTGCTGCAAAGCGGCGGCCACCCCTCCAAGGCAGATGCAGCCGTGCAGGAGCAGATCCGCAATCTCAAGGGCGAGTTCCACTTCGAGACCTATATCTCGCTCTCCTGCCACAACTGCCCGGACGTAGTACAGGCTCTCAACCTGATGGCGACCCTGAACCCAGGCATCACGCACACCATGATCGATGGCGCCCTGTTCCAGGAAGAGGTCGCCGAGCGTCAAATCATGGCGGTACCGAATGTCTACCTGAACGGCCAACCGTTCAGCCAGGGCCGTATTTCGCTCGAAGAGATCGTCGCCAAACTCGACACCGGCGCCGCAGAGCGCAAGGCCGCCGAGCTGAATGAGAAAGATCCCTACGATGTACTGGTGGTGGGCGGTGGCCCGGCTGGCGCCGCAGCGGCCATCTATGCCGCTCGTAAAGGCATTCGCACCGCCATCGTTGCCGAGCGCTTTGGTGGTCAGGTGATGGACACCGTCGGCATCGAGAACTTTATCTCCGTGCCCTATACCGAAGGCCCCAAACTGGCCGCCAGCCTGGAGCAGCACGTCAAACAGTACGGCGTGGAAGTGATCACCGAGCAGCGCGCCGCTGCCATCAGCAAAGATGGATATGTGAACGTGGATCTCGCCTCTGGCGCCACCTTGAAGAGCCGCGCCGTGATCCTGGCGACCGGTGCCCGCTGGCGTGATCTGAACGTACCGGGCGAGCTTGAGTACCGCACCAAGGGCGTGGCCTACTGCCCGCACTGCGATGGCCCCTTCTTCAAGGGCAAGCGAGTAGCTGTGATCGGTGGCGGTAACTCCGGCATCGAGGCGGCCATCGATCTGGCTGGCATCGTCGAACACGTCACTGTGGTGGAATTTGCCGATACCCTGCGTGCCGATGAAGTGCTGCAGAAGAAGGCTCGATCCATGGGCAATATCGACATCATCATGAGCGCGCGCACCACCGAAGTGATCGGTGATGGCAGCAAGGTGGTCGGTATGGACTACGAAGATCGCACCACCGGTGAGATCAAGCACCTGGCGGTAGTGGGGATTTTCGTCCAGATCGGCCTGGTACCGAACACCGAGTTCCTGAAAGGGAGCGAGATTGCCATGACCCGCTTTGGCGAGATCGAGATCGATACCAAGGGCGCGACCTCCCTGCCCGGCGTCTACGCCGCAGGGGATGCCACCACGGTACCGTTCAAGCAGATCATCATCTCCATGGGTGCTGGCGCCACCGCCGCACTGGGTGCGTTTGATTACCTCATCCGCAACCCTGCTCCTGAAGCGACCAAAGCTGATGCTGTGACCGCCTGATAAACCCAGCGCAACAAAAAGCCGACGCCCGATGAAGTAAACACGAGCGTCGGCTTTTTTATATCTGCATCGATGCGCAATAAAAACCCCGCAGCAAATAGCGGGGTTGTTCATGACTGGACTTAAACGACGGGCATCACTCCAGCAAGAAAACAGCCTCGATATTATCACTTACCGTGATCTGCTGTTGTTGATAGCTGTTGTCCGCCATATCCGCCGCAGGTGCAGCCATCGCCATGGCCTGCACCATCTTCAGGTTGCGGCTGTAGGCGGTAATGGGCGAAGCATTGCGGTACTCCACACTGTAGACCTTGCCAAGCTTCATCCCGAACGCCTTGGCCAGAGATTCAGCCTTGGTTTTGGCATCCTCAACGGCATTCAAACGTGCCTGCTCCTTGATGACCTGCGGCGACTTCAACCCGTATTCAATCTGGGATACGGACTCCAGCCCGGCTTTGAGGGCGGTATCCATCAGGGGGCTCAACTTGTCGAGCTGATAGAGCTTCACCGCCAATTGTCGCTGAGCACGATACCCCAACAATACCGGCTTCTTGTTCTCGCCATACTGATATTCCGGAGAGACCATCAGGTTGCCAGCCTCAACATCGCTGCGCTTGATCCCCAACCCTTCCAGTTGGCTGAAAAAGGCTGCGACCTTGGTATCGACCTGCTGCTTGGCCTTGAGGCCCTGCTTATCCAGTGCACTCACCGCCACATTGAGGGTAAGCATATCGGGTTCGGTCTTCTGCTCGGCATAACCACTCACCACCAGATGGGGCGCTTGCGGCACTTCAATCGCCAGCAGCGGAGCACTGACAACCAGAGCGGAAAGAGTAAGAAGGGGACGCCACATAGAAAAAAACCTCAATCGGAAAGATTGAGGTCATTATGCCCGTGCAGTTACGGGATTCATATATCATGCAAGGGGGGGAGCTGATCCAGTATCTGATTGGTCAGATCGAGACTAATGGTGACCATGCTGCCGGGCTCCTGGCTCTGGTTTGCCATATCCAGCGCAGGAGCCGCGCCACAGACCAACACCTCATCATCGAAATGGAACGAGTCCCACGACAGAACGTGTCCTTGCACCGCCTGCTCGATATTGGGGCCACCACTATCCTCCTCCATCGCAGACCAAGGGATGGTATCAGACGATCCCAGCAAATCGTGCAACAACGGAGAGTGAAAACTGGCCAGCGGATACTCCTGCTGCCCCTGATGATGGCCAACCAGAATCATGTTATGGGCAGACTCGGTATCCATGACCGGCACATAAGTGATAGAGGCCGTAGCGAAGTCAACATAGAGCGAGCCCGCTACATCACCGGCCTCATTCTCAATCTCCATCCCATCCAGCCGATCCCCCGCGATCGAGGCCTGATAGCCAAACTGGCCTGCGCAGGTAATGTTCCCCTGCCCATCCCAGCTATAACGGATGCCATCAATGTCGACCCAGTTGAATGACTGCATGATTACCCCTCTCCTCTACTGCCGCTATCTTATCCATCCCCTTGGGGAAAAAACAGGGGCCAGGCAAGCCCGGCCCCAAGACAAGGTTACGGATCAACCTTCAAGTTACCGTCATCCAGCAACTTCTGAATAATCTGCAAGTCACTGTTACCCAGGGTCGTCAAGTCAATACTGTCAAATTTTATGACGTGGGTGGTTCCTCCATTCGTACCATCCAAATCAATCGTCAATGTTGATTTGTTTGTGCCTGGCCCATCACTACTGAAATTGAGGTACGCATCAAGCGAACCAGAGTTGGCATGTTCGCCAGTGAGCAGCTCGCTTATATCCAGTACATCTCCGCCAGTGCCGGTGGTGAAGTCTTTGATGACATCCACACCACCGATATCACCCGCCCCCCACTTAAAGGTGTCTTTACCGCCTCCACCTGTCAGGGTGTCGCCATCAGCACCACCAAGGAGCAAGTCATCACCGCCGCCACCGCTCAAGATGTCGCTTCCTGCCAAACCGCTCAGTACGTTGGCATTACCATCCCCCGTCAGACTGTCGTTGAACATGGAACCCACCAGATTTTCCATATTGCTCAAACTGTCTGTACCCGCACCACCGGTCGCCTGATTATTACCATTGACCGTAACAGTGACACCGGCCGTACTATCGATGTAACTGGCCGTGTCATTGCCAGCATCACCGTTCAAGGTATCGTTGCCTGCACCGCCAACAAGAATGTCGTTGCCCTCGCCACCATTCAAGCTGTCGTTACCGGCGCCGCCCAGCAGAATATCATTGCCAGCATTGCCGTTGAGCGTATCCGCCCCCGCCCCGCCGATCAGGATCTCGTCCAGATAGCTTCCGGTGAGCGTTGCCCCGCTTTGAACATCCACGAAGACCTTGGCAGTATCTGTGGTCGAGCTATTGGTGTAGTTGAATGACCCTTCATAGCTACTGGGGGTTGCGCTACCAGAGGTATCATCAAACGTCACCGAACCCGCATTATCTGTCACTGTTCCGCCAACGGCCCCAGAAACGCCCGTAATAATCTGGGTTGCAGCCAGCGGCCCGGTATCATTGGCAAGCAGCGCCCAATCCGGGACGGTTGCTGGGTCCTGGTTGGTGATGATGAAATCATCACGCACCACAGTCGGACCAACCGCCGGCTTGATACTAATGGTCATGGTGCTGGACGCTGTGTCCCCGTCCTTATCGGTAATGCCATAGCCCACGACCTGGTTTATGCCCACTGCCGGTATAGAAGACGGCGGAGTATAGGTATACGCCCCGTTGTTCATATCTACCTTGAGGGTGCCACCTGCCAGTGCAATGGTCCATTCGTTTGTTGATTGGTTAAAGGTCCCGACCGACGTATTGCCAGATGCGGTATCCGTGTTCTGGTTGTAGGTATAGGTTACCCCCCCCACAGTAATGGAGCTGAGCCAGCCACCATCAGCCCCGACACTGGCCACTATGCCGTTGATCATTTGACCCGCCAGCGGTGGCGCCACAACAGTACTCAAAAGCGTAGCGGCCAATTGACTGAAATCAGTCACAACCACAGCGGTTGTATTCGCCGGGCTGGCGCCACTGACGCCATTGTAAGCGATGGGGTCAAGTCCAGACTGGGTAGAGCCTGAGCCCATCCCTAGCGCAAACGAGTTGATATTGTTCGCTTTAAGGAAATCAGCCCAATCGTTGGTTTCTCCACTCAGTGTTGAGCCGTCACCATCAATGCCATTGCCACCACCAAGGGAGTTATTGCCATCCGGGACAGAAGCGGCTGAGCCACTCAATGCATTCGCATTGGGCTGACCATCTGACATGAAATAGGAGACATTTTGTGCATTAGTCTGTCTATCTGTATCGCCAAAGGCCTTGATCGCCTCATTTAGAGCATCGTCATAGTTAGTACCACCTGATGGTTGCAGCCCCAATATGGTCGACTTGGCCACATCCACATTGACCCAGACACTGGTTGGGTTAGTGGCGGAGGATGCAAATGTGATGATATTGACCATAACGGTGCCATAAGCACTGTACTTGTCGAGCAACTCCAGGGCAGATTTTTGCATCACCTGCATCCGGGTCATGCCTTGATACCCCGATGATTCCCCCATACTGCCGGAGATATCGAGGATCAACATCAGGTTGGTATTTTGCACCTGAGTGGCCTGACCCGAGTTGGTTGCTGCCGAGGCACTCGGGCCATCGTCTTTGAAGCTGATAGCGAGCCCATTCGCACTGGCCGCCGTGGTGCTGTCGCCATCACGGTCGGTGACAGTCTGTACCACCTTGATGGCCGCTGCTGCCAACGGCGACACGCTGTCGTCATGGTCGCTCGCACTGCTGCCATCCACCCCGTGCTCCAGCGCCGCATACTGGGTCACCGTCACCTTGCCGCTGCTGTCTATCAACACGCTGAAGGCCTTGGTACCACTGGTGCTGCCGCCGGTCCATCCTTCATAGCCGTTGGCCACCGCCACCAGTTTGACTTCGCTGGCACTGCCGCTTTGACCTGCCAACCATAACCCGGTCCCGGCACCTGCCGTGGCGCTCAGGCTGTACTGCACACTACCGCCACCGTCAGCCCCATACACCGGGGCATTGAACAGACCGCTGATGGCGCCGCTGGTGATCTCCACCGCATCAAAACCGCCGGTCTCATCCAGGGTTGCACCCGCACTGACTGCCGCCTTGGCCGAGGCACTCGGGCCATCGTCTTTGAAGCTGATGGCACTGCCCAGGTCCACACTCGCGCTCTGGCTGTCGCCATCTTTGTCGGTGATGGTGCCCACCAGTTTCACCAGGTTGGCTGACAGCAGGCTGCTCTCCTGATCCGGGC
>NZ_JBSTYP010000070.1:0-21571 GCF_054052405.1 Aeromonas aquatilis
GTTGAAAGGCTGGGGTATCCATGATGGTAGACCTCAAGGTGATGGCCTACTTCAAGCTTAGCCTTTCAACACGTAATTGGGACATAGCCTTCATTATCCCCCTATCTGGCTGCTCTCTTCTCAAGCGTCGCGCACAAAAAAAGCCGATAACCCGGTTATCGGCTTGCCAGTTCAACACGCGGGTTCAGCGCACGGGGTAAAGCTTGCTATCTCAAACCACCACGGCGGTGCCGCTGATGCTGACCATCAGCATGCTGCCATTTTGCCCCACCACCTCGTAGTCGATATCGATGCCGACCACCGCATTGGCGCCAAGGGCGGCGGCACGCTCTTTCAGCTCATCGAAGGCGATCTCGCGGGCACGGGCCAGCTCTTTTTCATAGGCGCCAGAGCGGCCGCCGATGATGTCGCGGATCCCGGCGAAGAGATCCTTGAAAATGTTGGCGCCAAGGATGGCTTCGCCCACCACGATGCCGCGGTATTCACGAATGGTTTTGCCTTCCAGCGTGGGGGTAGTCGAGAGGATCATCTTGAACTCCTGTGAGTAGCAGAAGGCACCAGACTACCCCAATGGCCCGCAAATCCCAACCGGGTGGTGGCCTGCACGACTCCGACCTTAAAAATCACGACGGCCAGATAAAAAAACACCGCGCACGGGGCGCGGTGTTGCTGTCGGAACGTCATGGCCAACGGCCAGACCTTACGGGTTGTATGAGACCACCGAGCCACTGAGGCCAGTCATCTGGGAGATCCGCCCCTGCATCCCCTGCAGCTTGGCCTTGGAGACATCCGGCCCGATAAAGACCCGGTTGAGCTGACCCTGCACCGGTGTGCGCGGCGAAGTGTGGGCAGAGTAGCCCGCCGCCCGCAGCTTGCTCACCAGCGCGTTGACGCTGTCGACGTTCTTGAAGGCGCCAAGCTGGAGGATCCAGCTACCCTGCGCCGGCGCGGCAGCGGGCGCGGGTGTGGTCGGCTGGGTCATCTTGCTTTCAATCAGATCGTCGAGGGACTTGATCTGACCTGCCTGCGGTTTGGCTGGCGCGGGTGCCTTGGCGACCTCGACCGGTTTGGCTGGTGTCGGCTTGGGTGCTGGCTTGGGCGGTTCGACCGGTTTTTTGGCCACAACTTCCGGCTTGGGTTGTGGCTTGGGTTGGGCATTCGGTTGCGACTGGACCGGCGCAGTTTGTACAGCCGGTGCGGCAGGGGTTGTCGCCGGCTGCGCGCCGTTGCCCTGACCGGCAAGGGTCATGGGATCAGCCACCTCTTCCACTTGCCACTGCTGGGCCGCAGAGGCCTGTTGCTGGCTGGCCAGATGATCGGCGGGCAGGCTGCTGGCTGCCGAGACCTGCAGCGCAGGCTTGGCAGGCTCCAGCTCGGGGCGCAGCGGGATCTTGGCAAAAGCCTCCTCCTTTTGCGCCAGCTTGTGACCATCCAGCAAGTCCGGCAGGAAAATAACAACCAGGGCCACCAGGATGACGGTGCCCACCAGACGGTTTTGAAACTTCGAGGCCAAATTGAATCCTACCTTTACGTAACTCAATATGCGATTTGGCTCCCCGGCGAGGGGCCGGGGAGCCGGGGTGTGACCTAGACGGCGACACCCGCCAGAATGTCGGCGACAGTGTAAAACGAACCAAACACAATGACCATATCGTCCGGACTCGATGCGGCCAACGCTGCCTGATAAGCGGCGCTGACCTCATCAAACTCCCTGGCTGGCCCCTTGCCCTCCCCCAGCGCGGCAGCCAGCTGCGTGGCAGTGGCGGCGCGCGGGCCGGTGAGACTGGCCAGATACCACTCGCCAATCAGGCCATCGAGTTCGGCAAGGGAGCCCGCCATGTCCTTGTCTTTGAGCATGCCGACCACGGCGCGGCGCACACCCGTGCAGGGCATCTTGCGCAGTTGCGCGGCCAGATAGGCCGCCGAATGGGGGTTGTGGGCCACATCGACGATCACCAGCGGTGCACTTTGCAACTGCTGCATCCGACCAGCCAGCCGGGCATTGGCAAGCCCGTCACGAATGGCGGACTCCGCCAGCGGCAAGCCGAGGGATTCCAGCGCCGCCAGTACAGTCACCGCATTCATCAGCGGCAACGCCGGTTTTGGCAGATCCCGCCACTGGTTGAGGCCGTGATAATCCCAACCGCTCTCGTGCTCATCGCCACGAAAATCGATACCGACCTGACGCAGGTTGGCACCAAGACGCGCCGCTTCGCCCGCGATAGTCGCTGGTGGATTGGGCTCACCACTGATGGCGGGTTTGCCGGCGCGATACACGCCGGCTTTCTCCACCGCCACCGCTTCGCGGGTATCACCCAACCAGTCGCAATGATCGAGGGCAATGGAGGTGATCATCGCCACATCAGACTCCACCACATTGGTGGCGTCGAGACGGCCGCCCAGCCCCACTTCCAGCAGCAGCACATCCGGTGCGGCGCGGCAGAAGAGCCACAAACCGGCCAGGGTGGCGAATTCGAAGAAAGTAAGGGCAATCTCGCCACGAGCAGCTTCCACCTCGGCAAAGGCGGCGCAGTGATCGCTATCGGCCAGCTCTTGTCCGTTGACCCGCACCCGCTCGGTAAAGCGCAGCAGATGGGGAGAGGAGTAGACGCCGACCTTGTAGCCTGCGACCATCAGAATGCTGGCCGCCATGGCGCAGCTGGAGCCCTTGCCGTTGGTGCCCGCCACCGTGATCACCTTGAACGGCAGCTGGGTAAGCCCCATGCGCCGGGCGACAGCACCGACCCGATCCAGCCCCATGTCGATATTGACCGGATGGATCTGCTCCAAATAAGAAAGCCAGTCGACAAGCGACCGGCCTTGGGATTGTTGCATGTTTGAACTCATCTTCACTCTTCGATGACGTGAGTATTCAGCATTTTGGCGAGCAGGCTGGCCAGACGGTTACGCATTTCGCGGCGATCGATGATGATATCGATGGCACCCTTTTCCAGCAGGAACTCGGAGCGCTGGAAGCCTTCCGGCAGCTTCTCGCGCACGGTCTGCTCGATGACGCGCGGGCCGGCAAAGCCGATCAGCGCCTTGGGCTCGCCCACGTTGATGTCACCCAGCATCGCCAGACTGGCAGAGACGCCACCCATGGTGGGGTCGGTCAGCACGGAGATATAGGGCAGGCCCGCCTTGGTGAGTCGGTCCAGCGCAGCACTGGTCTTGGCCATCTGCATCAGGGAGAAGAGGGCTTCCTGCATGCGAGCACCACCAGAGGCGGAGAAGCAGACCAGGCCACGGCCTTCCTTGATGCACTCCTCGACGGCACGCACGAAGCGGGCACCGACCACGGAGGCCATGGAGCCACCCATGAAGGAGAATTCGAACGAACAGGCGACAACCGGTACCCCTTTGAGGGTCCCTTTCATCACCACCAGCGCATCTTTCTCCGCCGTCTCTTTCTGAGCGGCAGACAAACGATCCTTGTAGCGCTTGGAATCCTTGAATTTCAGTACATCCTGCGGCTCCAGCTCGGCACCGATCTCGGTACGACCCTGCTCATCGAGGAAACTCTCGAGACGGGCGCGGGCGCTGATACGCATATGATGATCACACTTGGGGCACACTTCGAGGTTGCGCTCCAACTCTGCCCGGTAGAGCACCTGTTCACAAGCACTGCACTTGGTCCACACCCCTTCCGGAATGTTGTGACGACGGGGCGCAGTGATCTTGCTCTTGGGAAGAATCTTCTCAAGCCAGCTCATGGAATTCCTTAATGCTTTTGTGCCTGACAAAACGCATCGAGCCTAGATTGTTCAATGACTTACTAGCTCGATGGCAACAAATGACGGGTCATTAAACCACAATTTTTCGGGCGCAGTTACTAAAAACTGGTCGTACCCGGTGCCGAGTCCGGCAGCCACAGCGGGCCAAGTGGCAACTGCGGCAGAGCAAACTCGGCCGGGTAATCGACATCGACCAGATAGAGGCCACCGGCCTTGGCGGTCGGCCCGGCCAGATTGCGATCCCGGGCGGCCAGCACCTCGGCAATCCACTCCACCGGTTTAAGCCCCTGCCCTACCAGCAGCAGGGAGCCGGTGATGTTGCGCACCATGTGGTGCAGGAAGGCGTTGGCCTTGATGTCGAGCACGATGTAGGGGCCGGAGCGGCTAACGCAGAGGTGGGTCACATTGCGCCACGGGGTATTGGATTGGCAGGCTACGGCGCGGAAGGTGCTGAAGTCATGCTCCCCCAGCAGGCTCTGGCCCGCCTGGTGCATCAACTCGGCATCGATGGTCTCGTGATAGTGGCTGACGCCACTACCGAGGATCGCCGGACGGTAGTTATGGTTGTAGATAACATAACGGTAGCGACGGGCGGTGGCGCTGAAGCGGGCGTGGAAGCTCTCATCCACCTGCTTGACCCAGCGTACGGCGATATCCGGCGGCAGGTTGGAATTGAGCCCCAGGGTCCAGGCCCCCTCGGCGCGGTTCGCCTCGGTATCGAAGTGGATCACCTGGCCGGTCGCATGGACACCGGCATCGGTGCGTCCGGCACACTGGATGGAGACAGGGTGGTTGGCAATCCGGCTCAGAGCCGTCTCCAGTTCAGCCTGCACGCTGATCACTTCACGCTGACGCTGCCAGCCGAAATACCGGCTGCCGTCATATTCAATACCTAGGGCAATTCGCATGGATAAACTTGTCTTGTTGTGAAAACGCAGTGAAAGAAACGGGGCGGATTATACGCGCTCAGCCCGAAAAGTCCCACCACACGCGCAATTGGCCTGGATGGTCAGCCTGCTTGGCCACCCTCATCCTATCGCAACTCGCCAAAAGAAGAGGGCAGCCTGCTGGCTGCCCCCGTTTTGCTGATCCCGTGATGGGAAATGCTTTAGCCCAACCGCTTGAGCAACTTCTCGGCTTCGGCACGCTGGTGATCGCTGCCCTGCTCCGCTGCCTCTTGCAGCAGCTCGCGGGCGCTATCCTTGTCATCAATCTCGAGGTAGGCACGGGCCAGATCCAGTTTGGCACCCACACCGCCGTCGTCGGCATCCACGTCAAATCCGGTGGATTCCGGCAGCACCTCGGGGAAGCCATCCAGCCCCACATCCAGCGAGAAGCCCTGATAAGGCTCCTGCTCAGTGGTGCTGGCATCGGCCTCGGCCAGCAGCTTGTCGATCTCGACGTAGCCGCTCTCCTGCGCTTGTTCCCGCGGCTGTACATCGGCCGGATGAGACTCCACCTCGGCGAACGCATCTTCAAAATCGGAGAGCGCCAGCTCGTTGGGATCCCACTCCAGATCCAGCTCGGCTTCCTTCGCCGTCTTCGCCTTGGCCGGCTCAAGACCCAACTCGGCAAGCATGGCATCCGCACTCTCGTCGGCGTCCTCTGCGGCACTGAGATCAATGGCGTTGTCATCTTTGCCAACGGCGGGCTCGTCGAAGGCATTTTCGAAATCGCCGAGATCAAAGCTGGCCAGGTCGTCGTCAGCGGCACCGACTTCGTCAATGGTGTTCAAATCGGGCTCGAGGTCGGCAGAGAGATCCGCATCCAGCTCGGCAAACAGGGCGGCCTGCAACTCCTCTTCGCTCATGACCTCATCCGCGGCCTTGGGCTTGGGCTTGAACTCGCTGGCCAGATCCATGGCTGGCTCGTTGGCCAGCGCGATGGGCTCATCCAGCGAAAGATCGAGATCCGGCACCAGATCCGGGTCACGACTGGCTGACGGTGCCGCCATCCGCTGCGGCTCGAAGCTCTGCAGCTCCATCTCGCCACTGTCACTGAACACCAGATCCATTTCCGGCTTGTCCGGTTCAACCGGCATAAAGCCATCAGGGGTGTTGAGATCCGGCGCTGGGCGCACCGGCTCGCTATCGGTCACGTCGACACTGAGCAGATCATCAAACTCGCTCTGCTCCTGATCCATCATCATAGCGGTGGATTCGGAGAGGCTCTTCTCCTGCTCCTCCAACTCGCGACGGGCACGAGAGCGCAGCCACAGGGTCACCAGTGCCAGCACCAGCAGCACCGGCAGCAAGATGATCATGGCAAGGTTGAGCGGTGAGGCGAGCAGATCCATCAGCCAATTTTGCTTGGGCTCGGGTGCAGCCACCACCGGCGGAACCGGCTGGGCTTTGAGCTCGGCAATCTCTTTTTGCAGCGCAGTCTGATCCTGCAGCTGGGCCTTGAGGGTCTCCACCTCTTCAGTCAGCGATTGCAGGCGCAGCTTGAGCCTGTGGTTCATCTCGGTCACCTGGCCGAGCTGGGCGTTGGCATCTTCCAGTGCCAGCGCCATCTCGGTGGCCGGTTTGCCCACCGGTTTATCCAGATCGGAAGGCAAAGGCGCCGGTGTGGTGCCTTCTGCTGCGCTCGGAGCAGGTGCTACCGCCTCTTTCGGCGCAAGTTCGCTCACCTTGGCCACTTCTTTGGCTTCAGCAGCCGGTTGCGGTGCCACCACCGGGGCTGGAATGGGGGCGGCTTTCGCCACTGGCAGCGGCGCAGGCGCAGCCTTCACCGGCTCGGTCTTGACGGCTTCAACCTTCGCGGGTTTGGCGGCAGCCGGCTTGGCGGTATGGGCCTGCTTGTCAGCCAGATATTTGGGGCTTAACCCCTTCCAGCTGGCGTTGTCGCTGCGGAACTTGGCGCGGGCCTGAGCATCAGTGATGACGCTCGCCTCGGCCGCGGTCGGCAGCAAAATGCGGGACCCCACCAAAATGTGGTTGATATTGCCATCGGCAAAACTGCGGGGGTTTTTCTCGTAAATCGCCACCATGGTCTGGTAGACGCTGACCCGATTGGAGGGGCGATATTTGCTCGCCAGGCTCCAGAGGGTATCCGTCGGACGAACAGGGCCATAGCTACCGGCATTGGCAGTGACCTGACGCACCACCGGCTGGGCGGTTGCGCGCACCGGTTGCGCGACGGGTCTGGCGACCGGCTGCGCCAGCGGCTGGGAATTGACGGCGGGAGATGCGGGTTCGTCAGGGCCTTTTAGCTCGACAAAAAAAGGCTCCCGCGCCGAGTCTTCAGCCTGGACGGTGCCCAGCAGACCCAATGCGAGTAGCGTTGCCAATGTTATGCGGGAATGTCCCATATTCGTTCCTTCGTATGACGGCCCTATCACATTGAAAAATCTGGATAGTTACCCCAAAACAGTCGGTTCAATATAAATCAGGCTCGCCTGGCAAGCCAGCAGTCCGACACATTTAGCACCCAACTTGACCCTGAGTGTAGGAAAAAACTTAATCAGTTGATATCGCAACAGAATCTTGAAGTGGCGGAGTGCGGCATGGGTCACACCCCGGTGTGACCTATGCCGGATGCGCAGCACTCCCTGCTGCGCATCTGTGACATCGTCCAGTCTTACAAATAGTCGCGAACCAGCAGCTCGGCAATCTGTACACTATTGGTTGCCGCGCCCTTACGAACGTTATCGGCCACGATCCACATATTGATACCACTCGGGTGAGAAATATCCTGGCGCACCCGACCGACCAGCACCTCATCCTTGCCGGTTGCATCGCGCACCGGAGTCGGATAATCCCCTTCGTCATCAAACAGGGTCACGCCCGGCGCATTGCGCAGCAGTTCCTTGACCTGTTCGGCATCGAGCGGCTGGTGCAGTTCGACGTGTACCGCCTCGGCGTGGCCGTAGAATACCGGTACTCGCACGCAAGTGGGATTCACGGCAATGGTGGCATCCCCCAGGATCTTCTGGGTTTCCCACACCATCTTCATCTCTTCACGGGTGTAGCCGTTGTCAGTGAAGCTGTCGATCTGCGGGATCAGGTTAAAGGCGATCTGTTGCGGATAGAGGGTCGGTTCCACCGGGCGACCGTTGAGCAGATGAGCGGTCTGACCCGCCAGCTCGCTGACCCCCTCTTTGCCCGAGCCTGAGACGGACTGGTAGGTCGCCACGTTGATACGGGCGATCCCCACTTCATCGTGCAACGGCTTCAGAGCCACCAGCATCTGGATGGTGGAGCAGTTGGGGTTGGCGATGATGTTGCGATTGCGAAAATCGGCCAGCGCGTCCGGGTTCACTTCCGGGATCACCAGCGGGATATCTTCGTCGTAACGGAAGCAGGAGGTATTGTCGATGACGATGCAGCCGTGCTCGGCAGCAATCGGCGCCCACTTGGCAGAGACCTCGGCACCGGCGGAGAACAGCGCGATCTGCACCTGACTCCAGTCAAACTCCTCCACATCGAGGATCTCGAGGTTCTTGCCGCCAAAGCGCACGGTATCACCGGCGCTGCGACTGGAAGCCAGCGGATAGAGGGTCGCCACCGGGAATTCGCGCTCTTCCAGGATCTCGATCATCGCCTGACCCACGGCGCCGCTGGCACCCAATACCGCTACGTTAAACTGCTGGCTCATTCTGTTCTCCTCTGATAATGCTGCAATGGCACCGGCTGGCGCCATGGTCGGCAGGCTCCCTTACTGCGAGATGACGCTGCCTGATATGGCTGAGCCGACGCAGTAGTATCTGCGCCAGCTCAGTAAAAAAGGGGGTCGAGGTAGCCAGTACGGCTCACCCCTTCCGATTATCTTCCAACAATTTGCCCCCGATTCAGGGGCGTGACAGCGCAAATCCCAACGCGCCCAACATCTGGCAGGCAAAGGCTCCCTCGATCTGCAGGGAGGATAGTTCACGGCGCTCGGGATAATGTTTGCGCTGCTCGTCAAAGCTGCCAAGCAGGCCGAGTCGGGCCCGGAAACGGGCATCATCGCGGCGCACGTCATAGACCAGATGCACCAGTTGCTTGATTAGCGCCTGATCCGGCGCGCGGCCCGGCTCCACCGCCTGCACATCAGGGGCAGGCAGGAGCTGACCCAGATCCTGACGCGGCTTGCGCCCCAACTGCTGGCAGAGCGCCTGATAGAGCATCCAGGTGCCGCGCGCCTTCCCCTCCAGGCTGTAACCGGCGATATGGGGGGTGGCAATCTCGGTATGGGGCACCAGCGCTGCCAGTGGCTCGGGCTCGTTCTCCCACACATCCATCACCAGTCGCAATGGCTCATCGCTCAGCTGGCGTGCCAGCAGGGCCCGGTTATCCCACACCTCGCCGCGTGAGGCGTTAATGAGGATCTGCCCGGCAGGACGCACGGCAATCTGTTCGGCATCCAGCAGATGGTAGGTGGCATCCACCCCTTCACGGGTAATGGGCACGTGGAAGCTGACGATATCGGCGCCAAGGGCGGTCTGATAATCGACAAAGCCGCCAGCGGGATTATCCCGCGCCTTGGGCGGATCGCAGCGCAGCACCCGCATACCGAGCTCGTGGGCTTTGGTCGCCACGCATTCGCCAGTATTGCCGGCGCCAATCACCGCCAAGGACATGGCCGAGAGGTCGAGTTCATAGCGCTCCGCCAGCACCAGCAGGGCAGAGAGCACATAGTCCCCCACCGAATACTTGTTGCAACCGGGAGCGCTGAAGAAGGGAATATTGCGGCTCGCCAGCAGGGCCTTGTCCACATGGTCGGTGCCTATGGTGGCAGTGCCGACAAACCCGAGTTTGGGGCAGGTCGCCAGCAAATCGCCGTTGACACGGGTGACCGAACGCACCAGCAGCACATCGGCATCCAGCAGATCGCAAGCCTGCATCTGCCGCCCGGGCAAGGCGACTACCTCGCCAAATTCGGCAAACAGCTCCACGGCATGGGGCATATTCTCATCAACGACTATCTTCATCGTGCTCTCTTTGGTCACAACCGCCACGGGGGCGCCATTCTAGCGCAAAGCCGCCCGAGATTTCAGCCTGTGATGCAATACTCGGTGAAAGGGCGTCACATTGCGCAATGGCCACCCCATCAACCCGCTCAAACAGGGGTTCTGGCCACAAATGTGTAAGCAGAGGTAACAAACTGACTGCTCGGCTTTGTCCGGGCATGTCACGGTGGCACAATGCCCCTCTTTTTAGCGATCGCCCATACCCACCATGCCGCAACACGCCCCGTCGCTCCCAGCGTCAACCGCCTCACTCACCCGCAGTCAGGTGCTTGGCTTCACAGCTCTGCTGATCCTGCCCCTGTTACTGCTCGCCATCCTGCCCTGGCAGCCGTTTCTGACCGGCGCCCTGCACGCTGGCTGGCTATGGGGGTCATACGCCCTGACCCGCATGGTCGATATTCCCGGGATAGGGGTCAGTGGCGCTCTCTTGCTGCTGCTGACCCGCTACAAACTGAAACTGGAGCTGGCACCCTTTATTGCGCTGGGATGCGCGCTGGCAGCCCTGCTCGCCAGCGACTGGGTGCTCAAAAGCCTGATCAAACACCTGACCGAAGAGCCCAGACCTTACCTGCTCTGGCTGGAGAGTCAGGCGCTGATCCCGGCCATCAAGAGCTTCTACGCCAGTAGCGTGGATGTACGCAGCGAACAGGTTCATGCCGCCAGCCAGTTGCTGGCCCTGCCCGAGTGGCTCGGCCACCATTGGCAAGAGGAGGTGAATTACGCCTTCCCCTCTGGCCACAGCATCGCCGCCATCAGCCTGGCCCAGTTTTTCGGCCTCATCTGGCTGGCCCGTACCCCCGCCGGCGTCTGGCTGCTGCCGCTGTGGGCCCTGGGGGTTGGCCTGTCGCGCATGGTGATGGGCATGCACTGGCCGGTGGATGTGCTGGCCAGTGCCCTGCTTGGCACTGTCACGGCACTGATGGCCGCCCGCTGGTGGCTACACCGATATTGAATCCTGCGCCATCTTGCCGCGGCCGACTGCGTGGGATGGGAGGACAAGCCTGTGCTTTTTTGCCATAATGCCGCCTCATTTTATCCCGACCGAGATCCCATGACCGACGCAGTTCATACCCTCAAGGGCCGTTTCCGTGGTTTTTACCCCGTCGTCATCGATGTTGAAACAGCCGGGTTCAACGCCAAGACCGATGCCCTGCTCGAAATCGCGGCTTACACCCTGAAAATGGATGAGCAGGGCTGGCTCGTTCCCGATCAGGTATTCCACTTTCATGTCGAGCCTTTCGAAGGGGCCAATCTGGAAAAGGCTGCGCTGGAGTTCACCGGCATCGACCCCTACAACCCCTTGCGTGGCGCTGTCTCGGAAAAAGAGGCGCTGACCGAGATCTTCAAGGGGATCCGCAAGGGGATGAAGGAGCAGGATTGCGGCCGCGCCATCATAGTGGCCCACAACGCCACCTTTGATCACGGCTTCGTGATGGCTGCCGCCGAGCGCGCTGGCCTCAAGCGCAATCCGTTCCACCCGTTTGCCACCTTCGACACCGCAGCTCTCTCCGGATTGGCGCTGGGTCAGACCGTGCTGGCCAAAGCGTGCCAGAGCGCCCGCATCCCGTTTGACAATAAAGAGGCGCACTCTGCCCTCTATGACACCGAACGCACCACAGAGCTGTTCTGTCATATCGTTAACCGCTGGAAGAGTATGGGGGGTTGGCCGCCAGCGCATCCGGATGATGACACAACCGATGCTCCTGCCGACGATGAGGGGCAAGAATAAACGGACGAAGGCTGCCACTGGCAGCCTTCGCTTTTTAGGGAAGTGATTGATTGCACGGCGCACCGGAAATCGCTATCAACGTCACTATCCACCGCTGCGCACGGGATGCACGGAGACAAACCGGCCACAAACCCTCACTTTGATCAATCTTGTGCCATATGCTGCTGCGATATGAGGGGTTTGACTGATTTTTTTCTCGACATTTGTCACATTTTTCGCAAACTAACTCCCCTTCACATGACAGACAGCAATAACAAACTATAAGGAAATCAAATGAATCCAGTTGTTATCGCAGTCGGGCTGATGCTGGTGCTCAGTCTGCTGCGGATCAATGTGGTGGTCTCGCTGGCGCTGGGGGCCATTGCTGGCGGCCTGGTCGGTGGGCTGTCGTTGACCGATACCCTCACCACCTTCAGCGGTGGCCTGGGCGGTGGCGCCGAGATTGCCCTCTCCTACGCCATGCTGGGCGCCTTTGCGGTTGCCATCTCCCGCTCCGGGATCACCGACTTGCTGGCCCGCAAGGTGATCAACCAGTTGGGCAAGGATGCCAGCTCGACCCGCATCATGTGGGTCAAAACCCTGCTGCTCTCTTCCGTGCTGGCCGTGGCGATCTCCTCCCAGAACCTGATCCCGGTCCACATCGCCTTTATTCCCATCCTGATCCCGCCGCTGCTGCACGTGATGGCGCAGATGCAGATCGACCGTCGTCAGGTGGCCTGTGTCATCACCTTTGGCCTGACAGCCACCTATATGGTGCTGCCGGTCGGCTTTGGTGGCATCTTCCTGAACAACATTCTGGCCAAGAACCTGATTGATAACGGCGTGCCCATCACCACCAGCCAGATCCCGCTGGCGATGGCCATTCCAGTCGCCGGTATGTTGTTGGGCCTGCTGATCGCAGTGTTCATCAGCTATCGCAAACCGCGCCAGTACGATCTCGCCAAGATCCTGGATGCCGAGCCCGAAGCGGTCGAGCTCAACCTCACCCACATCTGGGTGGCCCTGCTGGCCATTGGCGTAGCGCTGGGGCTGCAACTGATGACCAACAGCATCGTACTGGGTGCACTGGCCGGTTTTGTCATCTTCACCTGCGGCGGCGTCATCAAGTTTCGCGAAAGCCAGGATGCCTTCACGCAGGGGGTGCGGATGATGTCGCTGATCGGCTTCATCATGATCTCCGCCGCCGGTTTTGCCGCGGTGATGAAGGCGACTCACGGGGTCGACTCTCTGGTTCAGGTAGTCGCCTCCGGCATCGGCCAGCACAAAGGCATTGCCGCCTTCCTGATGCTGCTGGTGGGTTTGCTCATCACCATGGGGATCGGTTCTTCCTTCTCCACCGTGCCCATCATCGCTACCATCTATGTGCCGCTCTGTCTGCAGCTGGGCTTCTCACCAATGGCGATCATCGCACTGGTCGGTACCGCAGGCGCACTGGGGGATGCGGGTTCACCGGCCTCCGACTCTACTCTGGGCCCCACCTCCGGCCTTAACGCCGATGGCCAGCACGACCATATCTGGGACAGCGTGGTGCCCACCTTTATTCACTACAACATCCCGCTGGTGATCTTCGGCTGGATTGCCGCCATGGTGCTCTGATAGCCCTTCAGGCTGCGAACTCTGCACGTCACAATGCACAACAAGAAGGCGACCAGATGGTCGCCTTCTTCATTAAGGCCAACCAGTTACCCCGCTCGACATGAATAATGGCTGCCAGCCAGATAAAGCCTCTGAGCGGTCACCTAGTCGCCACCCCTTGCGACCGCCGGAGTCAGCGGGCGCAATGCTGTCACACCCCATCCAACCATCCGCCCAATTGCACACTTCACAACGCCTGACCTTGAGATCATAAGATTGTTCTTCTCCCTGGCGAGCTCCAGTGGATAGCACAATGATGTACTGCACTATCATTGCACTATCGGTTCGCTCAACGCTTGCCAATACAGAGAAACAGCTGCATGCCCTGATCTATGGCATAACGGCGGATGACACCCGAGCCTTTCGAGTAGAAAGGCGTTCTCTCTTTCCCCGACATCCAGTCATCAAATAGTGGCCATCATGCGCTCCCCCATTTAACGGCTTATGCCGATCTGGCGTTCAGTAAGCACACAGGGTAAACCGCAGGCAGAAAAAAAGGCCGCTCAATGAGCGGCCTTCTTCATAACGGGATCAGCAATCAGCTTTCGCGACGCTTGCCACCGAATTTGCGATCTTTGTTGAACCCACCTTCACGGCGCTCCCCGCTCTTGTTGAACGGACGGTCACCCTGGGGACGGCGATCCTTGTTGAAAGGACGGTCACCACGGAACGGACGATCACCACGGGGCGGACGGCTGCTGGTGTTGCCACCGGCCGGCACTTCGGTGTAGCGGGTGATTTGCAGCGGACGCTGGCAAACACGGGCTTTCTTGATCACTTCCAGTACATCGGCGGTCATGCCTTTCGGCAGATCGACGGTGGAGAAGTCATCGGCGATGTCGATGTTGCCGATGAAGCGGCTCTCGATGTTCGCTTCGTTGGCGATGGCGCCCACGATCTGGCCCGGCTTGACACCGTGATGGGCACCCACGTCAACGCGGTAGCGCTCCATCTCCACATCCGGGTTGTCTTTCAGCGGACGCGGCTCCAGGGACGGCATGCGACGGGCAGGACGATCGCCACGGTCACCGAAGTCACGATTGCCGAAGTCACGACCACCGCGGTCGTTGAAGTCACGGCGCTCGAAGCCACCACGATCGTTGCCAGCGTTCAGCAGCGGATCCGGAATGGAGTCATCCAGCAGCAGCGGTTGGTCACCCTGTACCAGTTTGGCCAGTGCAGCAGCCAGCTCCAGCGGATCGGCAGAATCTTCTTCGATCAGCTCGTTTACCAGGTTGTGGTAGATCTCGAGCTCTTCACCCATCATGGTTTCGCGGATGCGCTCCTTGAACTTGGCCAGACGATGCTGGTTGATGTCCTCGGTGCTCGGCATCTTCATCGGCTCGATAGCCTGGCGAGTTGCGTGCTCGATGGCGCGCAGCATGCGACGCTCGCGGGGAGCGACGAACAGAATGGCTTCGCCTTTACGACCGGCACGACCGGTACGACCGATACGGTGAACGTAAGATTCGGTGTCGTACGGAATGTCGTAGTTCACTACGTGAGTGATGCGCTCAACGTCCAGACCACGGGCGACAACGTCGGTGGCGATCAGGATATCCAGCTGGCCTTGACGCAGCTTGTCGACGGTACGCTCACGCAGTTTCTGCGGGATGTCACCGTGCAGCGCTTCACAGGCGTGACCACGGGCGGCCAGCTTGCCAGCCAGCTCTTCAGCGGCGTTCTTGGTACGTACGAACACCAGCAGGGCTTCGTAGGATTCCACTTCCAGCAGACGGGTCATGGCGTCCAGCTTGTGCAGACCGGTTACCTGCCAGTAGCGCTGGCGAATAGTGGTAGCGGTAGCAGTCTTGGAGGCGATCTTGATCTCTTTGGGCTGCTTCAGGTGCTTCTGGGCCACACGACGGATCTGCTCCGGCATGGTGGCAGAGAACAGGGCAACCTGACGAGTGCTCGGGCACTGCTCCATGATCCAGTCAACGTCGTCGATGAAGCCCATACGCAGCATTTCATCAGCTTCGTCCAGTACCAGAGCTTTCAAGCCGGAGAGGTCCAGGTTCTTGCGACGGATCAGGTCCATCACACGGCCCGGAGTACCGACGACAACCTGGGCACCGCGACGCAGGGCGCGGGTCTGGGTTTCGTAGGAGGCACCGCCGTAGATGGGCAGTACGTGGAAATCAGGCATGTGGTGGGCGTAGCGTTGGCACGCTTCAGCCACTTGCAGCGCCAGTTCGCGGGTAGGCGCCAGCACCAGGATCTGGGTGTTGCGGTTACCAGCTTCCAGACGAGACAACAGAGGCAAGGCAAAAGCAGCGGTCTTCCCTGTACCGGTTTGCGCCTGCCCCAGCAGATCGTGTCCCGCCATCAGGTGGGGAATTGCTGCGGCCTGGATCGGTGACGGGCGCTCATAGCCCACGTCCTGCAGCGCTTTCAATACAGGCGCGGCCAGTCCAAGCTCACTAAAAAGGGGCAGTTGTTCGGTATCAGACATAGATTCTTCCAGATTAAGGCAGGCGGCTAACACCGCGGAATAGCAAAAGGCGGCGATTATAGCGCCACTTTGTTCTGCTGTCTTGAAAAATGTGATAAGCCTCTCAAGACGTTGGCAATTATAGAGGGATCTGACGAGTATGGCTTGCTTATTTTGCACTCATAGTGCGTTATTGCGGATCACTCCTCGCTGGAGTCCTTGCCCCGCTTGTGTTTGAGCACCGCCATGGTCAGTCGGCTGGTGCACAATAAACGCTCACGTTCGTCCCGAATTTCAATCTGCCACACCTGGGTTGTTGCTCCCAGATGGAGCGGCGCGCAACGCCCGGTCACCACCCCTTCCCGCTTGGCTCGCAGATGGTTGGCATTCACCTCCAGCCCCACACAGTAGCTATCTGGCCCGACCGCCATATTGGCGGCAATCGATCCCAAGGTTTCCGCCAGCACCACGGATGCGCCGCCATGCAGCATGCCAAGGGGCTGGTGAGTGCGATGATCCACCGGCATGGTCGCTTCAAGCCAATCGGTGCCAAAAGCCGTGTAGACGATATCGAGATGGGCCATCAGGGTGTTGCGGGAGGTGGCGTTAAGCCCCTCCAGACTCATGGGTTTACGCCAGATGGGCGCAATATCGTGACTCATTGCGAGCAGACTCCTTATGTAAGCGATGAATGCGTACCGATATGGGTGAAACGCCCTCCATCGACAAAATGGTTCGGTTATGTGAGTTGTTGGTTACCGGGTGACGTGGTAACAACGCAGCCCCCACCCGGAGCTGCGTGTTACACAATCATGCCCTTAAGCGGGATATCACCAGGGGTAGGTAACGCCGGGCCACTCGGACCAAGGCACATCTCGCCCCGGCAAGCGGGGGTCTGGCCACTGCCACACCCTGGCGAGCCAGTCGCGCAGCTGAATCTCCAACTCCTCATCCGTAATGGGCGCCTCGGCCACCTTCCAGAAAAAAAGCTCCACCGCTACCTCTGGCAGCACCGAGGGGTAGAGATAAACCCCGCCCCAAAATTGCGGCTCCCGATCCGGGCTCCAGAGGCCATAGGCAAAAGAGCGCTTGGCCAGAAACTCCGACTGCTGCCACTCCAGATCCCCTTCGTGCTGGCTCAGGCTGAAGTTGGCCGAGGGCCAGATATCGTTCGGGCGAAACAGCTGATGGAGTTGCTCGCGCTCACGCAACATGGCGACAAACTCCACCACCGCCTGAGCGGGAGTGGCGGGTAATAGCAAGAAACGCGGGTGCCGATAGGCCTTCGGCACCCGAAACCTCTTGGGAAACGTCAGCATCAGAGCAGCTCCAGCAGGGCTTGCAATGGATGTTTGAGCTTTTCCCCCTCCATCCGCTTGACCTGACTGCGGCACGAATAGCCAGTTGCCAGACAGCGCGCTTTGGGTAGACGGGCGAGCGGGTCGGCCCAGCTCAACCCATAGATGCCCTTGGAGTTCTCCACCTGTTTGACGTCGTGACCATAGGTGCCCGCCATACCACAGCAACCCACAGAGACCGGCTGCAAGCTGGCCCCGAAGCGACCAAACAGGGTGCTCCAGTCACCGTGAGTGGAGGGCTTGGCGGTCTTCTCGGTGCAGTGGGCAAAGAGATACCAGGGCTCACTCCCTTCCTCGCTCTTTGCCTTGTTGGCGCTAGCAGGCAGTTGATCTGGCGGCAGCGAGAGCAGCCACTCCTGCGGCAACAACACCTGAAAATCACCCCGAGCCGACCCCAGCGCCTTGGCATACTCGTCGCGATAGCAGAGCACCATGGCCGGATCCACCCCCACCATGGGGATGCCAAGCGCCGCTACCTTGTTGAGGAACTGGGCGCTGTTGGCGGCGGTGCGGGCAAAGGCGCGCAGGAACCCCTTGATATGCTGGGGTTTACCATTGGGTTTAAAGGGCAGCAGGTAGGGCTGGAACCCGAGCTTGCTGGCGAGTTTCACCAGGTCGCGCACCACGGGGGCATCGTAATAGCTGGTGAAGGGATCCTGTACGATGAGCACTACCTGCTTGCGCTGCTCGGCACTCATCCGCTCCAGTCCCGGCAGATCAAAATAGCGGGCGCGGTTATCGTGCAGGCTCTCGGCCAGGGTCGGCACCGAAAGCAGCGGCACATCGACCATGCCGATGCTCTTCTCGGTCGCCTTCTGGGCCCACTCTTTTTCGAGGAAGAAGTTGACCAGCTTCGGCGCCTTGGCAAGCAGCGGCGCATAGCTCTCCACCGTGCCGACGAAGTAATCCTTGGGGGCGCGCAGGTAGCGGCCGTGGTAGAGCTGCATAAAGCGGGCGCGAAAATCGGGCACATCCACCTTGATCGGGCACTGACTGGTGCACGCCTTGCAGGCCAGACAGCCCGCCATCGCCTCCATCACCTCGTGGGAGAAATCATACTCGCCGCGCTGTTTGGCCCAGCTGTTGCGCACCTTGTCCACCAGCTGTTTGAAGCGCACACCACCGGATTGCAGTGCCACCTCTTCCGCCAGCGGATCGAACCCCTGCTCCGCCAGCTGACGCAACCATTCACGCATCAGGCCCGCCCGCCCCTTGGGGGAGTGGCGGCGATCACGGCTGATCTTGACCGAGGGGCACATGGGGGAGTCGGTCTCGAAGGTGAAACAAAGGCCGTTGCCGTTACAATCCATGGCGCGGGTGTAGCTGGTGCGCACAGCGAGCGGGATCTGGCGGTCATACTTGCCGCGCTTGGGGCCATCCACCGACACCAGCTCGGCGCCGCTACCGTAGGGGATACAGATCTTGCCCGGGTTGATGCGGTTAGCTGGGTCGAATGCCCCCTTCACCCGCTGCAGCTCTTCCCACAGCTCGCCAAAGAAGGCGGGGCTGTATTCGGAGCGAAAGCCCTTGCCGTGTTCGCCCCACATCAGGCCGCCATATTTGGCGGTGAGCGCCACCACCTGATCGGAGATGCGGCGCAGCAGCACCTCCTGCTCGGGATCGCACAAATCCAGCGCCGGGCGCACGTGCAGCACACCGGCATCGACGTGACCGAACATGCCGTAGTCGAGGCCGTGGGCATCAAGCAGGGCACGAAACTCCATGATGAAATCGGCCAGCGACTCTGGCGGCACGGCGGTATCTTCAGTGAACGCCACCGGCTTCTTGCGTCCTTCGGCGTTGCCCAGCAGCCCCACCGACTTCTTGCGCATGGCGTAGATGGTTTCGATGCTCGGCAGGTGGTCACACACCTGATAGCCGATAATCCCAGCCTCCCCCTTGGCCAGCTGCGCGTCGATACGACGGCAGAGCTCCGCCACCTTGGCCTTGTGTTCTACCTCGTCGGTATCGGCAAACTCGACGATGTTGAGCCCCTGCAGATCCTTGCCGGGCACATCCTGAATAAGTTCTTTCACCGAATGCCAGATGATGTCGGCGCGGGCCAGCCCGAGCACCCGGGAATCCACCGTCTCCACCGACAGCGCTTGCGCCTGCACCATAAAGGGGGCGTTGCGCAGAGCCGAGGGGAAGCTGTCGTACTTGACGTTGACCAGGGTGCGGTAGCGCGGGATGGGGGTAATGTTGAGTCGGGCTTCGGTGATAAAGCCGAGAGACCCTTCAGATCCGCACAGCACCCGGCTCACATCCAGCGTGTCGGTATCCGGTTGATAGAGATGCTTGAGATCGTAGCCGGTCAGAAAGCGGTTGAGCTTGGGGAAGGTCGCCTCGATGTCTGCTCGGCGCTCCTTGCCGATACGATAGAGGGTGCGATAGATCTCCCCTTCCCGATTCTCCAGCGCCAGCTTGTCGGCCAGTCGCTCACCAGTCAGCGGCTCTGTGGTCATGAGATCGCCATTTTCCAGCACCGCCTTGAGGCCCAGCACATGATCCGAGGTCTTGCCGTAGACCAGGGACCCCTGCCCCGAGGCATCGGTGTTGATCATGCCGCCCAAGGTGGCGCGGTTGGAGGTGGAGAGATCCGGCGAGAAGAAGTAGCCGTGGGGCTTGAGATAGGCGTTGAGCTGGTCTTTCACCACCCCGGCCTGGGCACGCACCCACCCCTCCTCCAGATTAATTTCCATGATCTGGTTCATATAACGGGAGAGATCAACGATAATGCCGCCGCCCAATGACTGACCATTGGTGCCGGTACCGCCACCGCGAGGGAAAAAACTCAAGGAGGCGAACGCCGGCTCTGCGGCCAGCTTGAGCATTGCTGCTATGTCGTCCGCACTGCGCGGATAGAGAACCGCCTGAGGTACTACCTGATAGACGCTGTTATCCGTCGCCATCGCCAACCGGCTTGCATAAGACTTTTCGATATCACCACGAAATGCGCTGCGCTCTAGCAACTCAAGAAACTGCAGGGTTGCGGGTGACAAACTGTCCTGGTAATCGAGTCTCGGGATCATGAATCCTTGTTCCCTTATTTGCTTAATGCCGGCACCCCGGCGACTACGACTGACCCATCGCCCATCAATGGCAATCAGGCCAGTCCGCTCACATGTGAACGGGCAGTATATCAGCTCGAAAACCGCTTGCGCGTAGCAATATTAACCATTTGAAAGGAGGACTTTTATGGCTCACCCCAGCCATGTTATCAGTACGCTGGTCACCACAGAGAAACATGTAGCCCGCCGCCGAAAATGAAAAAGACTTGCGGGGAAAATGAAAAGCTACCGGCCCAGTAGTTTATCAAACTTGGTGGCACCGGAATCACTGAGTTTGATAACCCCGTTAAACCGGCATTAAACCTCTATCTCATAGGTTGGTAAATCCGGTGCCTCTCCTGCCAGCTCCCCTCCCCTGTAAAACGCCTTCTTGCCAATGGCTACACCGGTGCCCCGAACTGTGACCACCCCGCCCGCCAACGTATTGAGATTGATGGTCGTGGTACCTACTGCGGTCACGGTACCAACCAGCAAGGGATCAGTGCCGGGCACCAGCTCCAGGAATCGCTTAAACAGGTTCATACAAATCGCTCCACACTCAGTTGCTGGCGTACCGTCATGGCCCGGTTCTGCAACGCAGCAGAGACCCTGACGCCCCGGTTGTAACCCTTCCAACCATCCACGGCGAGCAGTGCGCCCGGCAGGATCAAGCCGGTATCAGCAGACAACGGCAGCTCGATGGTCTGGGTACGCTTGGGCATGGTCTTGGCCAGCCCCACCACACCCTGGGCACGGGCGGCCGTCACATCACATACCAGCGGGTGGGTAATGGTCGGCGCTTGTTGCTCGCCAGCCGTCCCCTGGCGTACCACCCGCGCACTGATGCCCTGGTGGCCACCGCTGACCCAGATCCCGTTGGCGGCATGACCCGGCTGGAAGTCACTGCCCAGGGTGGTCATGATGGCGCGGGGGATCGCCACATCGGCCTCTGCAGTATCGAGCTGCCACGGCACGGTGGGATAACGCGGCTTGATGACCAGATGGCGGTTGCGCTGGTGTGGCAACACAAAACCACCGGCCGCCTCGGCCAGGTACCTGACCACCTCGATCGGGGTCTGGTTGTCCAGGCTAAAGAACCCGGCAGGCACCAACCAGTCAGCCGCTTGCCAATCCAGCGTCCAACCCACCGGCAATACGGCGGCCGCTAGCTGCGCCATGGTCGCTGCAGCACGCTCACTCACCGCCTGTGCCAATACATGGGTCGGTGAGAGATAAGCGGTACGCGAGCGTCCCGTCAGCGTTGCTGACTCGCGGCCAAAGCTCTGGCTCGATTGCCAGCCATCACACACGCAGTCCCATTGCTGACTATTGATATGGATGCTGACCTCTTCCTCATCGGTCAAGGCCGCCGCCGCGATACGGGGGATTTGAGCGCTGAACTGCCACGCCCAGGAGTCTGTATCGAGCTCGATACTCACCGCAGTGGCAGGAATATCGAGCCCATCCCGTACCCGCACGATCTTTGCTGTATTGCTCACCAGATAAACCCTCCGGGTTGGAATGACGATTGCCGCATCACTGCCCTGCCACACAAACTCCAGCTCTGCCGTGTCACGCTTGCGCCCGAACGCCAGCCGCAGCACCCGCTTATCGGGGCGGATGGGGGGCTTGGGTGGTTCTGGTGGTGGCGTCTTGCCCCAGGAGGGCAACATGGCCTCAT
>NZ_JBSTYP010000071.1:0-21517 GCF_054052405.1 Aeromonas aquatilis
GCTGGAGCGTTACGGGAAGGAGGTGAATATCAAAGCGTGTATGCATGAGGCGCTGGGACACCCCATGCAACACGTAATTGGGACATAGCCAATAGTTTTGCCCTGACGCAGCGCCATCATGCGATCGTCGATGAGCACCTTGCGGTCCTGGGTGACGTCGTACTTCTCCATGCTGAGCTCGGGGTTGATATCGGCGATGATCTTCTCGAAATCGAGGATCATGATAAGGTTGCCATCGCGCCTGACTACCGCCACCACGCAGTCGTTCTCCCCCGCCTCCAGGAACTGGCTAGGAGACTCCACATCCTCCCAGGAGACCCGGTGAATTCTGCTGACGCTGTCGATCAGAAAGCCGTTGGCCATCTTGTTGAAGTCGGTGACGATCACCACCTTGTGGCTGGGGTCAGGGTTGGTCTTGATGCCGAGCCAACCGGCCAGATCCACCAGCGGGATCAGGCGCTCCCGCAGGGAGAATACCCCCACCATATGGCGCTGGGCATTGGGGTAATCGGTGGTTTCCGGCACCCGGATCACCTCGCGCACCTTGGCGACGTTGATCCCGTAATAAGCGGTTTTATCACGGCCGTCCGGTAGCTGCTTCTTGAGGTGAAACTCGATGATCTCAAGCTCGTTGGTGCCACTTTCGGTCAGGATAGATTTACGCTCTTCCCCATCTTTGGACATCATGGTGACTCTCATTCTGGTTGCGCGGGCAGCAGACCGCTGCGGTTTTCCCTCAGTATAGGGATGGAATTCACCCAACGGCTCGGATCTCGGCAAGATTGCAGCGTTAACCGCTTGATCCCGCAGGCTGGTGGGAGCGTATCTGCCAATCAGGACAACATTGGCGGATGGTGAAATCCATCATGCACTCACAAGGAGCCTGAGATGAGTGAAGGTATCGTCGTGATTGGCGCTTCTGGCGGTATCGGGGCGGCTCTGGTGACACACTGGTTGGCGGCGGGTATCGGGCCAGTGATTGCCATCAGTCGTCAACCCGCACCAGCAGGAGCCTCTTCGCCAGCCCTGCACTGGCTATGTTGTGATTACAGCGATGAGCAGATGGCAACTGCGGTAGCCCGCATCGCGGAGTTGGCGCCGAGACCGCATCGGGTGGTGATCTGCAACGGCATCCTGCATCAGGGGGAGATCCAGCCAGAGAAGCGGCTCGAAGCAATCAATCTGGATGCCATGACCCGCCTCTACCAGACCAATGCCTTGCTGCCGCTGCGCTGGATCAACCAGTTGTTACCGCTGTTTGGCCGCGAGCCTTGCACTCTGGCCGTTCTCAGCGCCCGGGTCGGCAGCATTGGTGACAACCGAGCGGGCGGCTGGTATGGCTATCGTGCATCCAAGGCAGCCCTCAACATGCTGCTCAGGTGTGCCGCCATCGAGCTGGCCCGGCGGGCCCTCGGCGTCAAATTGCTGGCCTTCCATCCCGGCACAGTGGATACCCCACTCTCTCGCCCGTTTCACGCCAATGTACCGCCAGGAAATGTGCAGAGTCCCGAGCTGGTAGCCGAGCATCTTGTGCAGCTGATGAACCGGCTGCAACCGGATGGCGAGCTGAGCTTTCTCGACTGGCAGGGCAAACCTATCGAGTGGTAGAGGAACTCAAGAGACGCGCCAGCAGCGTACGCAAACTCTTGATCACGGCGGGCTTGCCAGCCAGTTGCAACCTCGCAGCCAGTCTTCCCCTGTCGGCATATTGCCAGATGGCTGCGATCAGCAGATAACGCTCGTCAGGAGTCAGTGAAGCCAGCACAGCCAGATGGCGCGCCAACCACAACTGCAGGCTGGATTGGCTCAGTTCGAACGGCTTGTGATGCAGGGCAAAGCACTCAACCTCATCGCGCTCGAACTCGCCAAGCTCAGTTGCGGTGACGGTACTGCCTTGCAGGCATTGCCATACCAGCTCGGGATCCAATCCTTTCAGCTCGCCGGCCAGCAGGGTCGGCAACTGGCGAATGAAGCGCTGCTGCCACTGATCCAGCTCGGGCTCATGTTCGGGTTTCAGCGCCTTTAGCAGCAGGGCTGCGTGGCAGCCACTGGCGGCATCCCGTTGCAGGCCAATGCGCAGCACCGTAAATCCAGCCTTGCGCCAGAAAGGGAGCAGGTCGGCGCTGGCCGAAAAAGCGGAGCCAAGGTAATCGATCCCCGCCTGACGATAATGCTCTTCAAGCCTGCCAAGCAGTAGCGATCCCAACCCGTGGCGGTGTAGCTCGGGATGGATGGCAATACGCATCACCCGGGCGTAGCTGCTCGCCCCCGCCGTTTTGAAACCGGCGTGGGCCAGCAGCGACTGGGGCAGCAGATGGCCGCGCGGACGGCGGCGACCGGCCCAGATCGCCTCGGCCAGTTCGGGCTCTATCTCCCCTTCCCGCGCCACCAGCGCCACACCCAGCAGGCTCGCATCCTGCTCCAGCAGATGGATGTCGAGATCCGGACTCTCCAGCAGGGATCTGAGATCGCTCGGCGTAGTCTGGTAGTGAGCCAGCACCAGCAAGCCGAACAGCTGGTTGAGCAACGTCTCATCGCTCGCCAGAGCCTCTTGGCTGACCAGACGCCAGCTCGGGCTGGTAGGCGGCAAGGGAGTTGCCACTTCGGCATTGAGGCCGAGCAGGCGGAAAATCAGCGGCTCCAGCGGATCACGCTCACTCCAGCGGATCGGTTCACTCAGGTGGATCTCCTGCCACTCCGGGGTCTGGCTATCGAGCACCCGTTTGAAGCGCAGGTGAAAACCGCGCCCCGTCCCCTCGTAACCGTGCTCGGTAGTGGCAAACACGATGCGACTGTGGCGGGCCAGCATGGCTTCGAGCAGCGGGGTCGGAATGGCGGCCGCTTCATCCACCAGCAGCAGATCGGGATTCATCGCCTCGTGCGCCAGCCGATCCGGCGAGCAGTAGCGCAGTCCGGTCAGCTGTTCCGGCGTACTATCTAGCCCGCGAGCGGCGTGGGCAAACAGGGTCGCTACCGTTGCCTGCGAAGGGGCTGTCACCACTATGTTCAGTCCGGGTTGCTGACGCAGCAGCTCGGCGGCTGCCAGCCCCAGCAGCGCACTCTTGCCACGACCGCGGTCGGCACTCAGCACCAGCGGCCGACGACGATGGCCGTGCAACACCTTGTGGATGGCGGGCAGTGTCCGTGTCTGATCGCAGCTCAGCCTGCGTTCGGGCCCAATCGGTTGCCACGGCTGCGAGCAAACCGGCGGCTCCAGAGAGAGGGCAGGATCCCCCGCCAGCAACCGCACCAGTCGGGCGATAAAGCCGTGACCGGCCCGGCCCGCCTCCTCCGGCTGGGCCACCAGCCGGATCCGGTCAGGATCCGGCCATGCGGGCCACTGCGCTCTGGGTGGAGTCAGCAGCAACAGCAAGCCACCGGCACGCAGGGTGCCAGCCAGCGCCCCAAACGCATCGGGGTGAAAACCGCTGAAAGCGTTGAACACCAGCGTGTCACACTCCTGACCGAGCCGCTGCAGCGCCTTGGCAGCGGGTTGCGGGGCATAACACTCGGGCCCGGCACCCAGCCAAAAAATGGTCTCACCGAGCAGGGATTGAGCGCGGGCAATGCACTCGGCCTCCTCCCCCTCCAGCCAGATCAAGCGCCGCTCACCGGCGCGGGCCAGCGCCTCGCGCAGCAGGGTGACCTCTTGCAGTGTCATGAAGCTTGGCTGTCAGCCGGTTTGCGGGGCTCGAACATGCGATCTCCCATCTGATCGATAAAGGTGTGGGCCTTCTGCACCATGAAACGCTCGGCATCGGTCGGATTGGCAAACAGATCGGAGCGGATAAAGCGGTGAGTCTGCAGCACCCCATCCAGCTCTTTGGTAATGCGGCCAGCCAATCGGTACTGACCCCCTTCCGCCATGGGCTCCGGATAGATGAGATAACCGGCATATTCGGTGGGAGTGACTTCCGGCGCCTTGGTCGGCTCGCCCCCGAACAGGGCGCTGAACAGTTTCTTGAGCATGGTGATCTCCTCTGGTTTCCAGCATTGTCCCCAAGGGGTTGCACAGTGGCAAGCAGGGGATCTTATTACCAATGGTTATTTGCACTACGAACCATTCTCATTTAGATTTCATCTCATTCCACAAGAGGTGACCATCATGTACGTCTGTTTGTGCCGCGGCATCACAGATACCCAGATCCGCAAAGCGGTGCAGTCAGGTAAAAGCGAATTCCGCCAGCTCAAGCAGTCGCTCGAGGTTGGCGCCCAATGTGGAAAATGCGTGCGCATGACCATGGAGATCATCGCCGCCGAGCTCGACAAGATGGAGCAGGAGCAACCCGTGCTCTACTACGAAGTGGCCTGATCCAGACACCTCTTTTCTGATGCGACCCGCCAACAGGGTCACCCCTTTTCTCAGGCGAGCTGGCTCGCCAGACCTCTTATTGTCACTTTTCTGGACTAAGCTCTAACGATCGAAGCCTCAGGCACGAACCAAGGAGCACTGTCGATGAAAGGAGATCCCAAGATCATTGCCCACCTCAACAAGGTGCTGGCCAATGAGCTGATTGCCATCAACCAATACTTCCTGCACGCCCGCATCTACGATGACTGGGGCCTCAAGGCGCTCGGGCACAAGGAGTATCACGAGTCTATCGATGAGATGAAACACGCCGACGAGCTGGTCAAGCGCGTGCTGTTTCTCGAAGGGCTGCCCAATTTGCAGGATCTGGGCAAGCTGCGCATCGGCGAGACCGTCGAAGAGATGCTGCGCTGCGACCTCTCGCTGGAGATGGATGCCATCCCAGACCTGAAAGTGGCCATCGCCTACGCCGAGTCGGTACAGGACTACATCAGCCGCGACCTGTTCCAGGAGATCCTGGAGGATGAAGAGGAGCATGTGGACTGGCTGGAGACCCAGCTCGACCTTATCGATCGCATCGGGCTGGAGAACTACCAGCAGTCGCAACTGCACCACGGCTCCTGAGCCAGCAGGCCAGCAAGCAAAGAGACCCGCCAGCGCGGGTCTCTTTATTTGGGCCGCCATATTTGAGTCGCATAACCCGAAAACTTTTCGACAGGATCACAGTTAATACGCCCGACACAGCATCTGTCATGGCTTTCGATTAGGATACGGCTCTCTTCCAATAACAATGCTACGGACGATTTCCATGGAACAGATTGCACGCGAGATGGCGCCCCACAAACGGGTAGCTCTGGTGGCTCACGACAACATGAAGACCCCTCTGCTGAACTGGGTGATGCGCCGCAAGGAGGAGCTCAAGCTCCACCATCTCTATGCGACCGGTACCACCGGCACCATGCTCGGCAAGCAGGCACAACTGCCCATCACCTGCCTCTTCTCCGGCCCCATGGGTGGCGACCAGCAGCTCGGCGCCCTGATCGCCGAAGGGAAGATCGACGTGCTGATCTTCTTCTGGGATCCCCTCAATGCGGTACCCCACGATCCGGACGTGAAGGCGCTGCTGCGCCTAGCGGCAGTGTGGAACATCCCGGTCGCCACCAACGAGGCGACCGCCGATTTCATCATGGACAGCCCCCATATGCGGCAGGCATTCAGCGTACAGAT
The DNA here is from genome assembly GCF_054052405.1 of Aeromonas aquatilis. NCBI lineage: Bacteria > Pseudomonadati > Pseudomonadota > Gammaproteobacteria > Aeromonadales > Aeromonadaceae > Aeromonas > Aeromonas aquatilis. The sequence goes on from NZ_JBSTYP010000071.1 coordinate 5,537, forward strand.
CCCGGATTACGCCGGTTATCTGAAGGCGCGCACCGAGTGATCGGCAAACCCGTCATGCAAGAGGGCCGCAACAAGCGGCCCTCTTTAATTGGGAAAATGAATCAGCCAGGGACACAAACCGGCGCCGGCTTATAGCGCGCGGGCGAGAATGCGTGCCACCCGATCCGGGTCGATATCCTGCTGCTCACCGAGCGCGGTGCGCCCGACCCGCTTGAGGTTGGAGCAGACCGCCGGAATGCAACTTTCGCTGAGGCCATAGTCAGCCAGCCGGGTACCCAGTCCCATCTTCTGGAAGAACTGCTCGGTGCGGATGATCGCCTCCTCGATGCGCAGGGCCTTGTCCTCGCGGGTCGAATGCCACACCCGCTCGGCAAACTGGGCCAGCTTGTCCTGCTTCTGGCTCGCCCGCTCACGCAGCAGTGAGGGGAGCACCACAGCCAAGCTCTGGCCGTGATCCAGCCCGTAAAGCGCCGTCAGCTGATGACCGATGGCGTGAGAGGCCCAATCCTGCGGCACCCCGCAACCGATAAGGCCGTTGAGCGCCAGACTGGCGGCCCACATCAGATTGGCCCGCACCTGATAGTTGGTCGGCTCCGCCAGCGCCTTGGGGCCGTTCTCCACCAGCACCTGCAGCAAACCTTCCGCCAGCCGATCCTGTACCTCGCCTCCCACCGGAAAGGTGAGGTACTGCTCGGCAATATGGACGAAGGCATCCACCACTCCATTGCCGGTCTGGCGCGGCGGCAGACTGTAGGTGGTGGTCGGGTCGAGCACCGCAAATTGCGGCTGCACCAGCGAGCTTCTGAAGGAGATCTTCACATCCCCCCGGCTCACCACCGAGGTGGGATTGCTCTCGGAGCCGGTGGCTGGCAGGGTCAGCACGCAGCCCATCGGCAGCGCCTTGTGCACGCTCGCCTGCTTGCCGCAGATATCCCAGGGGTCATCCCCCTCGTAGCAGGCGGCCGCCGCGACAAACTTGGTGCCATCCACCACGGAGCCGCCACCGACCGCCAGCAGGAAGTCGATGCGCTCGCGCTTCACCTGCGCCACCGCCTCCATCAACAGCTCGAATCTGGGGTTGGCGCCGATGCCGGAAAACTCCTGCCACGTCACCCCTTCCAGCGCCCGGGTCAGCTGCTCATAGACGCCGTTTTGCTTGATGCTGCCACCGCCGTAGAGCACCAGCAGCCGGCTGCCGGGCGGGATCAGTTCGGGCAGGCTGGCGATCTGCCCCTCGCCGAAACAGATACGGGTCGGATTGGCATATTGGAAGTTGTACACGGCGGACTCCTCGACTGGCTCAATACGCGGACATTGTGCGCCTGTGGGGAGGTGAGGTCAAAAGAGGTGGCAGAAGCTTGCCCATCGGCGGTCGACACTGGCCCATCGGTGCCGACCGGGTATCTCATACAACAGTGACGGGATCAGGCGGTTTTGGCCTCATCTTTGGGTGAGCTCTTCTTGCCGGTCAGGCGATCCATCGCCTCCTTGAGCATCGCCTCTCGCTGCTCGTTGAGCGGCTTGCTCTGCTCCGCCCGCTCTTCCGGGGTCAGCTTCTTGTTATCGGCGATGGTCTTGAGCTTCTCTTCGATCTCGTTGAACTTCTTGCGATCGAAACCCAGCGCCTTGTCCACCAGCTGCTGCACCACGCCCCCCTTGTCGGAGCTCATATCCAGCGCCGGTGGCAACTTGTTGTTCTTGGCCAGATGTTCGTAGGTCAGCACCTGCTGGGCCTGGCCGGTCATGCGCTGGGTGGAGAGGCTGACCATCTCCTCCCAGCCACCGCCCTGACCGCCGCTACTGGCACTGTTGAGGGTGGCGAGGGCGCGGTTGTTGGAGGCGCTCTGGGCAAGTTGCTGGCTGTAGGGTTTGATATCCATGAAGACTCCCGTTCTGTGTGCCGACCCGCCGGAGCGGGCTGACTGAATGCGGCGGTATGGGGTCTGGCCCCACCTTTGACAATAAAACCAGCAAGTTACAGGCCAACTTGTCAGATTGGGTGAGGTCACCGCTCTGGCAAGCCTGGCAGCGGTTACAGCCCCGATGCGGCGTCAGAATCATGACTCATCCGCTGCTTTTATCCCGATTTCCGACACATACCGCTGCCCCACAAACACTGCACCATATAAACCGCAGGAACGCTCCATCGATCACAAAACAAACAACCAGCGAGACATACAATTTTGGCGCACATAATAACCAGCCAGCCGTGTCATGGATGATCTGTTCGAAAAACCAATAACAGGCAGACCAATCTGCCGTGCTCACTCCGCTGCCAGTTCGGAGTTGCAGCCTCCCCACACCTCATCCCCTCGTCTGACTCTCACTCACAGCAACCCTTCGGGTACACCTATGAAAACACACACCTTGAGTCTTCTCTCCGCCGCCCTGCTCACCCTGCTTGGCACCAGTGCCGACGCCTGTACCGGCCTCATCGTCGGCAAGGGAGCCAGTGCCGATGGCAGCGTGATGATCGCCAGAAACGAGGATTTTGGCGTCAACAACTGGAACAAGTACCTCGCATTCCGGCCCGCACAGCAGAACGAAGGCAAACTCTGGAAACTTGGCAACGGGCTGGAAGTGCCGATGCCCAAGGCATTCTTAGCCTACTCCGCCATCCACGACTGGGATGCCACAACCAGCGATCCGGCAGGCAAATATTATGAGGAGCGCGGCATCAACGAGTTCAACGTCGCCATCTCGGCCACCACCAGTGCCGAGGTCAACGACAAGGCCCAAAAAGCCGATCCGCTGATCGAGAAGGGAGTGATTGAAGCCATCATCCCCACCCTGATCCTGCCGCAGGCCAGGACGGCCAAAGAGGGGGTCGAGCTGCTTGGCCGCTATGTGGAGCAATATGGCGCCGGTGAGGGCAACAGCCTCTATCTGGCGGATGTGAACGAGGCCTGGCTGATGGAGATTGGCTCCGGCCACCACTGGATCGCGGTGCGGGTGCCGGACGACAGCTACGCCATGGTGGCCAACGGCCTGCGCATCCACAGCGTCAATCTCGACGGCGCCGATGTGCTGCACTCGCCCAAACTGCTGGAATTTGTACGCGCACACAAACTGCTGGATAACGCCGACCCGAAAGAGTTCAACTTCGCCAAGGCGTTCGGGGTCATCGCTGACCCATATAACGTGGATCGGGAGTGGCTCGGCCAGAAAATGCTGACCGCTTCCCACAAACAAGCGACCCGGCAGGCACAATATCCGCTGTTTATGAAACCGGATGCCCTCATCGCTGTGCCGGACGTGGCAAGGCTGCTGAGCGCTACCTATGACGGCACGCCGCTGGCGGGTAAGGCGGAGCGGCCAATCCGCATTGATCGCCAGCTCGAATCCCACGTCATCCAGCTGCGCAAGGAGATGCCCAAAGAGCTGCAGGGGCTCATCTGGCAGAGCTACGGCGTGCTGGCCGAATCTGTGATGGTGCCGCTCTACAACACCCTGGAATCCTACCCCCTGCCCTATCGCACCGGCAGCGACAGCTACTCCGATTATTCCGCCTACTGGCAGTTCCGCAGCCTGACCGCGCTGGCCAGCGCCGATCCGGACAAGTACCTGCCGCTGCTGCGCGGCGTCTGGAGCAAGGAGAGCAGCAAGCTCTACAAAGAGGTGGCGCTGCTCGACAAGAGCCTGAAGCAGGCCTACGCCAGCGACAAGGCTACTGCCATTGGGCTGGCCGCCGACTACTCCTATGGCCAATTGGAGCAGACCTATCGGATGGCCAAAGAACTGCGCTACAAGCTGATGACGGATCTCACCAAGCGCACCGAGAAGAAGTACTCGGAGGAGGAGTTCAAGAAGATCATGAGCCTCTGATCGACTCGCCAACGCAAAGAGGCTCCCACGGGAGCCTCTTTCGTTTCAGCCAATGCAGCGATCAGCGGCGGCTGATATTGAGCGGGCCGAAGGTCTGCGCCACCGGCATGATCTCGATGCTGTTGATGTTGACGTGGGCCGGTTGCTGGCTAACCCAGAGCACGGTATTGGCGATATCTTCCGGCTGGATCGCCTCCACCCCCTGATAGACGGAGGCTGCCTTGGCATCGTCACCGTGGAAACGCACGTTGGAGAACTCGGTGCCGCCGCACAGGCCCGGCTCCACGTTGGTGACGCGGATGGTGGTGCCCGCCAGATCGGCGCGCAGATTGAGGCTGAACTGCTTCACGAATGCCTTGGTGGCGCCGTAGACGTTGCCGCCCGGATAGGGGTAGGTGCCCGCGATGGAGCCGATATTGATGATGTGGCCGCGATTGCGCGCCACCATGCCCGGCAGCAGCAATCGGGTGAGCAGGGTCAGACCGCTGATGTTGGTGGCGATCATCTGCTCCCAATCTTCCAGATCCGCCTTGTGAGCCGGCTCCAGCCCCAGCGCCAGACCGGCGTTGTTGACCAGCAGATCCACCTCGCTCCAGGCGGCTGGCAGAGCGGCGATAGCGGCGCGGGTGGCCGCCTTGTCCTGCACGTCGAACGCCAGCGGCAGAAACTGCTCGCCCAGCTCGTCAGCCAGCGCAGCCAGCCGCTCGGCACGGCGGCCGGTACCGATCACCTTGTAGCCCGCCTGCACCAGCTGGCGGCTGATGGACTCACCAAAACCGGACGAAGCGCCCGTTACCATTGCAATCATCTGAACCTCCATTATCTCAACCGATATTGTTATTTATGTTGTTGAAACCAATCTGATTTATTCATCGCTCAATTCACGTCCGGTCGCCTTGCGCCAGACAAATACCACCAGATGGAGCAGCAGCAGGCCCGAGCCACCCAGCGCAAACAGCAGGCCGGTGAGGGCGTTGACCGAGGTGTCGGCGCCGCACCACCACCAGACCAGCCAGCCACTCAGACCAATGATGAAGGTCTGGATGGCGCAGACCGGACAGCGCCCCAGCTTGGCCCTGATGGCGGAGGCAAGACAGTTGTCGCAGCTCATCCTGCTCCTCGATTCTGCTCGTTCAACATGATCAGTTGGCCCGTGAAGACGGCTTGCGCGCCTGAGTGCGAGCCACTCTGCGCCGCTCACGCTCCTCGTCGCTAACCAGCGGCAGCACCAGCCGGTGGGCATGCTGGTCGCGGCCATAGTAGTCCGCCAGCCGCTGCTGGGGACGAAATCCCAATCCCTGATAGAGCGCCAGCGCCTCTTCGTTGGCATCCGCCACCTCCAGCCGGATCGCCCCCCAGCCAGCGGCCTTGCCCTCGCAGATCACCTGCTCCAGCAGACGGCGGGCCCAGCCCAGACGACGCACCGTCCAGCGGATGGCCAGCGCCTGAATGACCAGCCGATCCCAGCCTCTGTGCTCCAGCAGGCAGAGATAGCCCATCAGCTGATGTTTCTCGTCCAGCAGCAACAGGGTGTGTCCCTTGGCGTGGGCCAGCAGATAGTGCCAGCGGCTGCGGCCAAAGGCGACTTCGGGGGGAAAACAGTAGCGTTCCAGATTAACGATGGCGCCCAGATCATCGGTTCGGGCCGCACGTACGGTCAACACGGAGAGTCCTTGTTCGGTTATTTATCCTCAGCACCAAAAATGCGACTTGTATCACAAGTTACCAAGGCGTCATATTAGGCACTGTAACCTCTTGTTTCCCCTCGCGCCATTGTCGTGCTTGTCGGTGCATCGAAGCCCACTGGGGATCCTGCCTGTTCAGGCAGTCTGATCTGTGGAGCCGAAAATATGAGTACCTATGTCATCGTCGAAGAGCTGGGCGACTGGCCTTGCCATGCCGATTATCTGCTGACCGCCCGCACCTATCTGCAACATGGCGTGCCGACCACCGGCGGCCGACCCCGCATCATCAACCTCTGCCGCAATCTGGAGCACCTGAGCGCAGGCTACTACTGCTCGCTGCTGGCCCAGGCCCGCGGCCACCACTGCCTGCCGGGTCTGCAGGCCATCAGCCGACTGCAACCCCAGCAGCCACCGGCCAAGCTGTGGCGCAAGGCACAGGGGTGGCTGGCCCAGCAGAGCGAGGATCGGATTAGAGTGCGCGCCATTTTCGGCCAGTGTGAACAGAGCGAGCTGGCGGGGCTGGCCCGCTACTACTATGGCCTGAGCCAGTTGCCGCTGCAGGAGCTGACCCTCAAGCGCGGTCGCCACGGCTGGTCGGTACGCCAGCAGCAGAGCCTGTCGCCGCTGGAGCTGAGCCCAAGCGAGAAAGAGTTGATGCTGCACCACGCCCAGGCGCTGGTGGGGGCCGGCGACGAGGAGCAGGCAGCGCCGCTCTACCAGCTCGCCATTCTGGTCGACCCCGATGATGGCCGTGCCAGCAGTGATGGGCTGGCGCTGGAGCGCTTTATCCGGGCTGCCGCCGCCCAAGGCATCCGGGCCGAGATCCTGCCACCGTCGGCCATCGAGCGGCTGCCGGAGTTCGACACCCTCTGGCTGCGGGCCGAAACCGCGGTCGGTCACTACACCTTCGAATTCGCCCACCGTGCCGAACAGTTGAAAATGCCGGTGATCGACAGCTCCCGCGCCATCCTCGCCTGCAGCAACAAGCTCTATCTCTACGAGCTGATGGTGCGCAGCGGCGTGCCCATGCCGCCCACCATGGTGGTGACCCGCCGCGGCCGCCACCATGTGGACGAGCTGGTACAGCGGCTCGGCCTGCCGCTGATGGTGAAGGTGCCCGACGGGGCACAGGGGCGCGATCTCGCCATGGCCAGCGACGAGCAACAGCTGGCCCGCCTGCTGGACGAGGGGCTGGGCCGCTCCGCCCTGCTGCTGGTGCAGAGCCGGATCCCCGCCGAGTTCGACTGGCGCATCGGCTTTCTCGACGGCTCGCCGCTGTTCGCCTGCCGCCGCTACCGGCCCGAACCCGGCAACCGCATTCGCCGCCGCAAGCACCCCCTCGACATGAGCCGCATCGAGGCGCTGCCGCTTAACGAGGTGCCGGAGCGGGTACTGCAGACCGCCCGCCGCGCCGTCCATCAGCTCGGCAATGGCCTCTACGGGCTCGATTTGCGCCAGCAAGGGCGTGACTGCGTGCTGCTGGAGATCGTCGACAACCCCTGGATCCGCGGTGATATCGAAGACAAGGAGGCGCAGGATCTCTACGAGCGACTGGCCCGCGCCTTCCGCCAGCGGCTGGAAAACCGGGGCCAGAGCACCGCATAACCCCGCCATGACTTTGTCGCCCACAATGACAGAGAGGGCCCCGCGATGGGGCCCTCTCTCATATCAAAGCGTGCTGCGGCTGACTTATTGCAGACGCAGGAAACGCCCGCTCAAGGGTGGTATCTCCACCGTCACGCTGCTGCCGCCGATGGCCAGACTCTCGCCGCTTTGCAGATCCACCAGCGCACTACCGCTGCGCAGCTTGCCCGCAGGCAGGTTGTAGCTGAGCGCAGTGGTGGAGAGGTTGAGCAGGTAGACGACTTGCTCGCTCGCCGTCTGCTTGATATCACCATAGAGGCTGCCATCGGCCACCAGTTTGACTCGCTCTCCCTGATAGAGAGCTGGGTGGGCGGCACGCATCGCCAGCAGCTGGGCGAGCCACTCTTTCAGCTCGGCTTGTTCGCTACCCGGCACAAAGCCGGTGACAGCGGGCACCTTGCCGTCGCTGCGGGCCACATGATCGTCGCACAAGCCCTGCGCCGCACAGTCGCCGCCGACCTTGGCGGCAAAGCCCGGCACCTCGTCGCCAAACTCCTCGCCATAGTAGAAGGTGATGGGGCCGGAGCGGGCCGCCATAAAGCTGAAGGCTGCCTTGTGGCGCTGCCAGTACTCGGTCGACTTGAAGTTGCCGCGCTCCAGCAGATCACCAAAACGCACCAGGTCGTGGTTGCCCAACATCAGGTTTGGCATGGCGTGATTCGGGTAGTTCTCCACCTTGTTCCAGCTGGCATCGAGCACGCTGGCCCCCTGGCTGCCCTTGCCGGACTCCTCCACCGCCAGTGCCTGCACGATGCCGTAGCGTAGCGGGAAGTCGAACGCAGATGAAAGTGCCGGATTGTCGCTGCTGCCATAAGCCTGAGCGCGAATATCGTCAGCCCCCTTCCACACCTCGCCCACCATGTAGCCGAGGGTGCCCCACTGCTGCCCTGCCGCTTTGCGCGCTGCGCTGGCTTGCTCCACCTCGCTGCGAATGGCGCGCCAATCATCCAGCCCAAGCTGATAGGCCTGATCGAGGCGCCAGCCGTCGATACCGTACTGCTCGACCCAGTAGCGGGCCACCTCCTTGAAGTAGGCGAGGCTTTCCGGCTTGCTGTAATCCACCAGCTGGCCGGGATAACCCGCACCGCCGCTGGTGAGGGCTGGCAGACGCCCCTCTGGCGAGGGCTTGCTCACCCCCACCTTGTTGACGTGGCCAAACACCCCGTCGAGGAAGACATAGAGGCCGCGCTGGTGCGCCGCATCCACCAGCTGTTTGAGCTTGGCATTGCTGCCGAAGTTGGGGTCCACGGTGAAAAAGTCGCAGGCGAAGTAGCCGGTGGCATCGAGCTTGTTATCGCCGCCTTGCCCCGCGCAGGAGTCGAACACCGGGGTGAGCCAGATAGCGTTGACGTTGAGACTCTTGATGTGGTCGAGACTGTCGATGATCCCCTGCAGATCACCGTTGTGCTGGGAGGGGCCATAGCCGACGCCGTAGTTGGCACTGCCGTCACCATCGGCAAACGACTCCACCATCACCTGATAGATGCGCAGGTTGCAGGCGGGTTGATCGTCGCCATAGCAGGCACGACTGGCCGTGGCGACCGGAGGGTGGGTGACCGGCGGATTGACGACGGGGGGAGCGCTCTCCCCACCTGAACTACCGCTGCCGCCGCAAGCCGCCAGTAACAGAGCGGCCCCGAGCAGGCCGCCATAGCGTAACGTTCCCTGTTTCATTGTTATGTTCCCGCTGTGAGAGCAGGCGTCTGATACGCCTGTTTTTCACCATGATAGCGATGCTCACACAGCGGTGTCTGTGACTGAAAACGTTATCTGACTCAACTGGTTAGAGCACACCCGCCGAGGCAAAACGGTAGTTGAGCGAGAGCCAGTACGAGCGACCCGGCTCGGGGATGCGGCCGCTCTGCTCGTAGCCCAGCCCGGCCTGACTGCTGTGCACCGACTTGGAGAGGTGCTCGTAGTAGAAGGTGTCGAACAGGTTGTCCACCCCGGCCGAGAGCTGCCACCCCTTGGCAAACTGCCAGGCGCCGCTCAGGTTCATGGTGAAGAAGCCCGGAGTCTCGCCCTGATCCTGACCCGCAACGGTGCCAGACCAGAGATCTACCCGATCCTGCGCCGCCACGGCGCGTCCCAGCAGGGTGAAGTTCAGCACCTCATTTGGCTGCCAACCAAGGGCCAGCTTGCCATCGAGCGGTGGCATCTGAGCCAGCGGTTTGTTGTCGCTCTGGTTTTCGCCGTAGACCACCGCCAGACCACCATCGAGACGCCACTGCTCGGCAAACTGCCAGCGCCCTTCCAACTCGCCACCCCGGGTCTGGGCATCGATATTGCGCACCTTGTTCGACTTGCTGTTGTAGAGCAGGTAGTCCTTGATATCGGCGCTAAAGAGGGAGAGGGTCAGGTCCAGCTCGCGACTGCGCAGAGCCAGCCCCGCATCCCACTGACGGCTGCGCTCCGGGTTGAGGGTGAACGGGGTGCTGTCCTTGCTGCGCTCCCAGTAGTCCGGCGCCCGCTCTGCCTGCCCCCACGCCAGATAGCTGGACCAGCGGGGCGACCACTGGTACTCGTAGCGGCCAAACCCGCTGTTCAGGGTCAGGGTATCGCTGTAGAGGGTCTGTTCACCGGCGCCATAGCGGGTGGTCTCGACCCTATCCTGACGGTAACCGCCCTTGTAGCTGTGAGCCCCCTGCTGACGACCCAGTTCGGCGAAGCCGCCCTGCTGCTCGAAACGCAGGGTGCGCTGACGATCCTTGGTGGCATAGTCGACCCCACTACGACTGCGATGCTGATCCCGGTTGCTGTCTAGCCCGGCGGTCAGCAGCCAGCCGGCAGGCAGGGCGATATCGTTGGCCCAGCGCCCGCCGGTATTGCGGCGATCCGGGTTGGAGAGCATCTTCATGCCGCTGTTTTGCCGCAGGCTGAAGTTGTCCATGATGTGGTCGATGTAGTTGTCCCACAGGGTCAGCTCGCTGCGCTGCCAGTGAGTGGTGATCTGCTCCTGCTTGAGCTTCAGCCCGAAGGATTCGCGATCAAACATGGGGCCATCCATGGTGCGATCCGCATAGGCGGCACGGGCATTGCTGCGCTCGGCGGTGAGTTCCAGCCAGGTGTGCTCCCCCGGTGTCCAGCCCAGCTGGGCGGTGCCGTTCTCGCGGCGATAGAAAGAACGCACCTTGTTACCGTGACCATCGCGGTAATCGTCGCTGTCGGAGTGGGTGAACTGACCGCGCAGATAGCCGTCGGTCGAGCCCGCCGTCATATCCACCATCTGATCATCACGGCCAAAGCTGCCATAGAGGGCCGAGGCATCGGCCTTGAGGCCCGGTGCGGTGAACTCGGGCCTGTCCCGCTCGAACAGTACGGTTCCCGCCAGGGTCGCCCCCTGCTCGAGGGATTGCGGCCCCTTCAGCACCCGGATCCGGTCAAAGGATTGGGGGAACACATAGGCGGTGGGCGGGTCCATCCGGCCACCACACCCACCGGCCAGCATGCCGCCATCCATCTGCACGTTGAGGCGGGACATCCCCATCCCCCGCAGTACAGGGTCGCCACCGAGCCCCCCTTTGCGCACCATGCTCATGCCGGTGACATTCTTCAGATAACCGGCACCGTCGGCAGCGGGCATGGGGGAACCGGGCTTCTTGGGATCCAGTGTCACTTCAAGTGTGCTAGCGGGGCGGGTTGCCACCACCACCATGGGATCCAGCTGTTGCACCGGTTCCTGACCGGCAGCGCCGTGACAGGCGAGTCCACCAACCAGCAGGGCAAGGGGTGTGCGCATATGACAAGCCATACATTTTCCTTATGTATTTGTTTGTTTTGTTATTCTCATTCAACCAACCAAACCTTTCAGCAAGGGAAAGGTTTGCCGTCAGGCCGCAAAAAAGGCCTGCGGCGCGAAAGCGGCAAGCCTCTGTCAGGTGAAGCGAAGGCAAGTTGGCAAAATGTTGCGCAGGTTTTACCCAAGTTGGCTCAGAAAGGCAAACGGGCAAACATTCCAGTAACAGGAATCTGGCGTTGGCTCACAAAAAATGGGGATTAGCTGAAGGCTTCCCGCTCATCGATGGGAGAGATGAGGTGATAGACCTCATGGGCGGATAGCGTGCAGCCAACAGGCCACTCCAGCTGGTGGTGACGGTTGATGAAGACCCGGGCGCAGTGACGCTCGCTCTCCAGCTTTGCAAACAGCGGCTGGGTTCGCCAGGGGGTCAGATCCAGCCCCCCCGTGGTGCCATCCGATAACACCAGAAACAAGCGCCATCCCCGCACATACTCGACATCGATAAAGACCGGCATCCCTTCGGCTCCGATTGAGATAATTCGCGGCAATTATAAACACCAGCTCCCCATCCATACACGCCGTGGCTCACATTTTACCCAGCAGATTATGCTGTGCTCATTAGTGGCGTGACATCACACTTCTGGATGATAAATGTGTTAATGCCGACTTTTAACAAACTTGAATGCAACCTTAACCGGTTCGATCTGTCATAACCTCACAACAACTAAAAAAACGTCTGTGGACAGACGTTTAGAGTCTCATTGAGGAACAAACATGACAGATCTAAAACAGCGACTCGGCCCGTTTTGGCCCTTCGCCATCTTCTGCGCGCTCGCGCTTTTCTCTCTCTCTTTCAGCCGAATCGCCCTCGGCCTCTGGCAACTGGAACGGGTGGATGCCGTGGCCGGTTGGCAGGAGATGCTGCTGCAAGGGATCCGGGTCGACTTTGCGACCCTCTGCTGGGTCTGGGGCGTCCCAGCCATGCTCACCCTGCTGCTGGCAGGCCCCCATGCCATCGGCCGGGGCTGGCTGCAACTGATGCGTGTCTGGCTGACCGTCGGACTCTGGCTGATGCTGTTCCTCGAGATCTCCACCCCCTCGTTTATCAATGAGTACGGATTACGCCCCAATCGTCTCTATGTGGAGTATCTCATCTATCCAAAAGAGGTATTCGCCATGCTGTGGGCGGGCCGCAAAGCCGAGCTGCTGCTGGCGGTACTCTTCAGTGGCGCCGTGCTGGCCGGTGGCTGGTGGCTGAGCGGCCGTTTGGTGCGTAGCCTCAGCTTCCCCCGCTGGTATCTGCGTCCTGCCTTCGCCCTGCTCATTCTGGCCATAGGTTTTCTCGGTGCCCGCTCCAGTCTCGGCCACCGCGCCCTGAACCCGGCCATGGTCGCCTTTGCCGAAGATCCGCTGGTCAACTCGCTCACCGTCAACTCCGCCTACTCCCTCTTCTTTGCCATCAAGCAGATGGGCGCCGAGGAGGATGCCGGCCAGTTTTACGGCGAGATGACCCCTCAGAAGGTGCTCGAGGTCATGCGCAGGGAGAGTGGCCGTCCGGCCAGTGATTTCAACTCCGATCTGCTGCCCAGCCAGACCTTCAACCAGGCGAGCTTCCAGGGTAAACCGAAGAATCTGGTGATCCTGCTGCAGGAGAGCCTGGGCGCCCAGTTTGTCGGCTCTCTCGGCGGCCTGCCGCTCACCCCCAACATCGATGCCCTGTCGCAGCAGGGCTGGGCCTTCGAGCAGCTCTACGCCACCGGCACCCGCTCGGTGCGCGGTATCGAGGCGGTACTGACCGGCTTCACACCAACCCCGGCACAGTCGGTGGTCAAACTCGGCAAGAGCCAGACCAACTTCTTCACCATCGCGGATCTGCTCAAACAGCGGGGTTACGACACCAGCTTTATTTATGGCGGCGAGAGTCACTTCGACAACATGCGCAGCTTCTTCCTCGGCAACGGCTTCACCACCATCGTCGAGCAGAAGGATTTCGACAATCCGGTGTTCAAGGGCTCCTGGGGCGCCTCCGACGAGGATCTGATGGCCAAGGCCGACGAGACCTTCAAGTCGCTGCACAAAGAGGGCAAGCCCTTCTTCAGTCTGGTGTTCAGCTCCAGCAATCACGATCCGTTTGAATTCCCGGACAACCGCATCGAACTCTTCGAGCAACCCAAGCAGACCCGCAACAACGCGGCCAAGTATGCGGATTACGCCATCGGCGAGTTCTTCAAGAGGGCGAAACAGTCCGAATACTGGAAGGATACCCTGTTCCTGGTCATCGCCGACCACGACAGCCGGGTCGGTGGCGCCAGTCTGGTGCCCATCCCCCGCTTCCATATCCCCGGTGTCATTGTGGGCGACGGTATTGCACCGAGGAAGGATCCGCGCATCGTCAGCCAGATCGACATGGCGCCGACCCTGCTCTCCCTGATGGGGATCAGTGCCGACTACCCCATGCTCGGCAAGGATCTGACGCGCATACCTGCCGACTGGCCGGGGCGCGCCATCATGCAGTACGACAAGAACTTCGCCCTGATGCGTGGCAAGGATGTGGTGATCCTGCAACCGGAACGCGCGGCGGAAGGCTATGTCTACGATGATGCCAGCGAGAAGCTGACCCCGGCAGCGCAACCGGACGCCATGAAGGAGGCTGCCCTTGGTCTGGCACTCTGGGGCAGCATGGCCTATCAGAAGAGTCTCTATCAGACGGCCAAGGATAAACGCACCGCCGCCAATTGAGCCGCCCGTGCTGATTCACCGATAGCAGAATGGAAAAAACCGCCAGTTGGCGGTTTTTTCTATCTATTCATACTGTCGGCCCACTGGCCGTTATGGCTGGGGAAAGCAGGGCAGGGAGCGGCTGAACTTGTGCTCGAACACCAGCGAGGTTTCGAGGTGCACCACCTCTTCGCGGGAGGTGAAGTGATCGAAGACGAAGTTGCGCAAGTGTTCGGTGTCGGAGACACACAGGTGCACCAGAAAATCATCCTTGCCCCCCATGTGGAACAGGCTGATCACTTCGGGCAGCGCCAGAATGGCATCGCGAAAGGCATCGATGATCTGACGGCTGTGGCGGGCCAGCTGCAGGGAGACCATGGCCTGAATGTGGCCACCGAGGGCCTGATAATCCACTTCGCAGTGTGCGCCCTTGAGCACGCCATCCTGCTGCAACTTGCGCACCCGCTCCAGACAGGTGGAGGGGGCAACGCCCACCAGCGCGGCCAGATCCTTGTTGGTCATGCCAGCATCCCGAAACAGATGGGCCAGGATATCCAAATCCAGTTGATCCAGGTTTCTCATCTTAACTCCTTGAACCGCTCAATTTTTTAGACTCTGCCCGTAAACCGGGGCAAACACAACGGCCATTGACATCCCCCCTGCCCCGCCTATCCTTGGCGCCATTCACCGGTCGCAGCCCTGCGGCCACCACGCGAGGATCCGCCATGCACCCGTATCACCCCTTCTGGAGCCTTGAGGTTCCCCGTGTCGATGGTCAGCTGCTGCTGACCCCCTGCCCCGGCACCCAGCAGGTGCCGCTGACCCTGGCGCTCGATCAACTGCGGCTGGCCGGTGCCCACGGGGTGGTGACCCTGATGACGAGCGCCGAGTTGATCCGACTCGAACTGGCGCAGCTCGGCCAGCAGGTCGAGCACGAAGGGATGCGCTGGTTCCATCTGCCCATCGAGGATGATCTGGCCCCCGACACCGACTTCGAGGCGGCCTGGCAACAGGCGCTGCCACAGCTGCGCGAGCTGCTGGGGGATGGCAAACATCTGGTCATCCACTGCAAAGGGGGCAGCGGTCGTACCGGTCTGGTCGCCGCCGCGCTGCTGATGACCCTCGGCCAGCCACAGCAAGAGGCGATGGCCGCCATCAAGGCCCACAGACCCAAGGCGTTTACCCTGGCCTGCCACCGCCAATGGCTCGACCAGCTGGCCGAGCGGCTGGCGCAGTGCGACTGACTATTTGCCTCCCTGGTCGTAGGTAAAGACCTTGCCGATATCTTCCACCCGATAGCTGGTGAGCTGATAGACGTAGTAGTTGAGCCAGTTGGCAAATAGCAGATGACCATGGCTGCGCCAGCTGGCGCGCGGGGTCTTGCCCGGATCGTTATTCGGGTAGTAGTTGACCGGAATGACCGGTTCGAGCCCTGCCGCCAGATCCCGTTGATACTCCCCGTCCAGCGTCAGGGCATCGTACTCCGGATGGCCAGTGACAAACACCTGACGACAATCCTTGGTCGCCGCCAGATAGACCCCCGCCTCTTCTGACTCGGCAAAAATCTGCAAGTCGGTCTGGGCGCGGATCAGATCGCCATCAAACGCCGCGTAGCGGGAGTGGGGGGCGACAAACTCGTCATCGAAACCGCGCAGCAGCGGTTCGTGCTCATCGAGACGATGGTGGCGGTAAACCCCGGAGAGCTTCTCGCCGTGGGTCTGTTTCTCCATGCCATACAAGGCTTTCAGCGCCGCCTGCACCGCCCAGCAGAGGAACAGGGTGGAGGTAACATGCTGATGGGACCACTCGATGATCTCGACGATGCGCGGCCAGTAGACCACCTCCTCGAACTCCACCAGCCCGAGCGGCGCCCCTGTGATGATCATGCCGTCGTAGTTGTTGCCACGCACCTGCTCGAAGTCGTGATAGAAGTTCTCCAGATGGGCCTGTGGCGTGTTCTTTGACTCCCTGTCATCGATGCGCAGCAGATCCACATCCACCTGCAGCGGCGAGTTGGAGAGCATCCGCATCAGCTGGATCTCGGTCTCAATCTTCTTTGGCATCAGGTTGAGGATGAGCACCCGCAGCGGACGGATGTTCTGGGTGACGGCCCGGGATTCCGTCATCACGAAGATGTTCTCCTGCCCCAGCACTTCGGCGGCGGGTAACTGATCCGGGATCTTGATCGGCATGCTTACTCCCTGTACTGCATCGGTAAATATGTCTGGACATCCAGAAGTCTATAATAAAGCACTCACCCTGTCATCAGATACCTTTTGTATTGGCTATGTCCCAATTACGTGTTGCATGGGGTGCCCCAGCGCCTCATGCAAACATGCTTTGATATTCACGCCCCTCCCGTAACGCTCC
>NZ_JBSTYP010000072.1:0-20982 GCF_054052405.1 Aeromonas aquatilis
TGAAAGAGTGGATGGAGCGTTTCCATGGCGTGGCGACGCACTACCTGAAGAATTACCTGGGTTGGCGCAGGATGCTGGAGCGTTACGGGAGAGGCGTGAATATCAAAGCATGTTTGCATGAGGCGCTGGGGCACCCCATGCAACACGTAATTGGGACATAGCCATACTTTTCGGCGGCTTGCCGCCAGATCCGCTTCAACCCCTTGCCAGTAGCTGGCAGCTTCTTCCGTGGTCAGCGGCGGTAAAAAACCGACCGAGGCGCCGCTATTGACACAATCTTGCAGCAGGGCGTTGAGCGCGTGTTGGTAGGTCGCTGCGCTATTAACTTCCACAATATCCATCTGACATCCTTGTCGTTGCGTTGTTATGTGGCTGACTGCCACCGTTGGTGAATTTGAGGTGGGTACGTATGCTCGCCGCGGGTACGGCTTGTCAGCGGATCAGCTCCTGCTCAACCAGCCAGGTAAACAGCAGGCGGGAGACGGGGGAGAGCTCATCGAGGTGAGAGCTGTCGAGCCAGCGCAGTTCGGCAATTTCTGCCGAGGCGACCGGGGAGCCGCTCGCTTCGCCGGTGTAGCAGCGCAGTCGCACCTCGACCCCTGCCGGTTTGCCATCGGCCTGGGCGCTGAACTCGCAGGCAAAGCGCAGGGTATCGGGTTGCAGGGTGACGGCCAGCTCCTCCTCAATCTCGCGGATCAGCGCCGCCTCATCGCTCTCGCCCGGTTCCCGCTTGCCGCCGGGGATGTAGTAGATGGCCTTGCCGTGGGAGCGGGCGCAGAGCAACTGCTGATCCTTGAAGGTGAGCCAAGCGAGTTTGTCGATCATCCGTTTTCTCTCCGATGGGGTTGTCGTGATGAGCTGGGGCACACCCAAGCGCACAGCTGTTTTGCATGCAGGCAGCCTAACAAAGATGAGGTTGAGTCCCAAGGGGAAAGAGGGGATAAGCCGGAAACGCACTGTTTCCAGCTCGGTGGTCGCGTAGTTGAAAGAGTGCGCAAGGGCAGTCTCGCCACAGCCGCCTCATCCCTAAAAAAGCGGTCTGGCGCACACCACGGCAGGGCCGGACTGGGCGAAGGCGGGGGCCTTGTGGTTTAATCTTGCCACTTTAGCGGTAGTGGGCGACGAGCCTGCTACCTTGCGTTGGCAAGATGCAGGTGAGCAAGATGCAAGTGACAGCAGAGAGCAAGTTTATCGGACTCGGGGTAGCGGGCAATTTCGCCGGTCATCTGGAGCAGGCGGGTGAAGCGTCGGATTTCGTGGCGGTCGTGGTGCGCGATACCACCGCACCCAAGGCGCTGTTCCCCTTCTTCGTGCCGGGTCATCCGGGTCAGCTAGGGGTCTTTCCGCTGAGCAATAACGCCATCTTCCTGCCGGAAGCGGCGGTCAGTGGTGACGAGAAGGTGCAGATTGAGCCGGAAGTGGCCCTCTGGTGCGAGCTGGAGTATGCCGACAAGCAGGTGGTGGCGATCCATCCCCGTGCCTTTGGCGCCTATAACGACTGCTCCATCCGTCGTCCCAATGCCAAGAAGATTAGCGAGAAGAAGAACTGGGGTGAAGAGAGCAAGGGGTTGGCGGCCAACCTGCTGCCGCTTTCCGGTTTTGCCGCCGGTTGCGAGCTCGATGACTATCGCATCGCCTGCTATCTGGAGCGCGATGGCGAGCTGCACGCTTACGGGGTAGACAGCGCTGCCATCGACTACAGCTACTTCCACGGTCAGCTGCTCGACTGGGCCATCGACAAGTTCAACCATCAGCAGGATGAAGGTCCGGCGGAGCACATTCAGGGGCTACTGGCGCAGGCGGGGCATCCTCCCCACGCGCTCATCAGTATCGGCGCCACCCGTTATACCCCGTTTGGCGAGACCCACTTCCTCAAGCCCGGCGACACCTCCTGTGTGGTGGTCTATCCGGGCAGCCGCTACAGCGAAGCGGATATCCGCGAGGCGATCCGTACCCGCAGCTTTGGTGCCGATGTGTCGGTGCTGCTGCAGGCGGTGCAGGCGCGCTAATCAGGTTGGCTCGCGGGGAGGCCACCGCCATCCTGCGGGCTGCAACAAAGAGTCATTGATGAAGATTGATACTGCAACGCGGGCCGATTATCCGGCCCTGATCGCGCTGTGGGAGGCCTCGGTGCGGGCGACCCACCACTTTCTGCCGGAGGCCGAGATCCTGGCTCTGAGGCCCCTTATTCTCGAACACTACTTCGATGTGGTGACACTGCACTGTGCCCGGACGGAGGAGGGGCACATTGCGGGTTTTAGCGGAGTGCACGAGGGCAAGCTGGAGATGCTGTTTGTGGCTCCCGAGGCGCGCGACAGTTGTGTGGGGCGTTTGCTGGTGGCGCATGCGATCACGCAGGGCGGCGCGACGCAGGTTGACGTCAACGAGCAGAACGAACAGGCGGTGGGCTTCTATCTGAAGATGGGGTTCACCGTGATGGGCCGCTCGCCGCTGGATGGACAGGGCAAGCCCTATCCGCTGCTGCATATGGCGCTGACGCCGACTTGATTGCTCCTGATGAGGAGCTGTACCCATAAACGAACGGGGGATGGCGTCTGCCATCCCCCGTTTTTTGATCTTGTTACTTGCTGGCGACCTTGCTGACCACCTTGATCAGTTGATAACGCAGGGAAGAGGCATCGGCCGGTACGTTGGTAAGCTGCTCCTTGCTGACCGTTAGCTGATACTGGTAGCCCGGCTCGAACTGGAAGCCCTCAATGTTCTGGTAGAACAGCGTCCAGGGCTGCTGCTCGTCGCTGCGCACTTGCATGCACTGCATCGGACCGACCCCGACGCAATCGACCAGCTGGCTGTTGATATAGAGGGTTTCCCCCTGTGAAGGGGCCGGTGCGTTCTGGCAGGCGGTCAGCAGCAGGGCGGCGCTGATAAATAGTGGTTTCATGATGGACTCCTTCAACGCGAAAGGGGCATTAGAGCGGCAAACAAAAAGGCGGTCAATGACCGCCTTTGTAACAAACCATATCAGCGCCGTGCTTTAGCGCTGCTCGAGCGGGGTGAACTCGCGTAGCGGGTGCCCCACGTAGAGCTGGCGTGGACGACCGATCTTGCCATCCGGATCGGAGTGGAATTCGTTCCAGTGGGCAATCCAGCCGATGGTACGTGAGATGGCGAAGATCACGGTGAACATACTCATCGGGATGCCGATCGCCTTCATGATGATGCCGGAGTAGAAGTCTACGTTCGGGTAGAGTTTCTTCTCGACGAAGTAGGGGTCAGAGAGCGCAATGCGTTCCAGCTCCATGGCCACGTCCAGCAGCGGATCCTTGATCTGCAGCTCGGTCAGTACCTCGTGACAGGTTTCGCGCATCACGGTGGCACGGGGATCGTGGTTCTTGTAGACGCGGTGACCGAAGCCCATCAGGCGGAACGGATCATTCTTGTCCTTGGCCTTGGCGATGTACTCGGGGATGCGATCCACCGAACCGATCTCTTCCAGCATGCGCAGGCAGGCTTCGTTGGCACCACCGTGGGCCGGTCCCCACAGGGAGGCGATCCCGGCGGCGATACAGGCGAACGGGTTGGCACCGGAGGAGCCAGCCAGACGAACGGTGGAGGTGGAGGCGTTCTGCTCGTGATCCGCATGGAGGGTAAAGATACGATCCATGGCGCGTTCAACGATGGGGTTGACCTTGTACTCTTCGGTCGGCACGCCAAACATCATGTGCAGGAAGTTGCCTGCATAGGAGAGGGCGTTACGCGGCTGCATGAACGGCTGGCCGATGGAGTACTTGTAACACATGGCGGCCAGGGTCGGCATCTTGGAGAGCAGACGGAAGGCACAGATCTCGCGATGCTGCTCGTTGTTGATGTCGAGGGCATCGTGATAGAAGGCGGAGAGGGCGCTGACCACACCGCACATGATGGCCATGGGGTGGGAGTCACGACGGAAGCCGCGGAAGAAGAAGGCTATCTGCTCGTGCACCATGGTGTGGCGGGTGACCAGACGTTCGAATTCGGCATATTGCGCCTTGGTGGGCGCCTCGCCGTACAGCAGGATATAGCAGACTTCCAGATAGGTGGCCTGGGTAGCAAGCTGGGCGATAGGGTAACCCCGGTGCAGCAAGACACCCAGATCCCCGTCAATGTAGGTAATGGCAGATTTGCAAGAACCGGTGGCCATGAAACCGGGGTCAAAGGTGAAATACCCCTGTGATCCCAATTTTCTGACATCGATGACATCCGGGCCGATGGTGCCGGAGAGGATCGGCAGTTCGACCGGATCTTTTCCGGGCAGGTGTAGGGTGGCTATCTTATCAGCCATAGCACGTCTCCTTTGCTCTTTATAATTTGGTTCCAGTCCTACTCTATTACGACTTTTATGACGCTGGCAAAGGTTGTTACCCATACCAAGGCGGCTGGAGCGCCTTATTTGAAACAGAGTTCCTTATCAATGTCAATTTTGCTGAAACCCCATTAACGGCATTAATGAAATGTTAAATTAAATATGCGATCGAGTTTGCGGTTTTGTGTTTTCTTTGTAGCTGATTGATTGTCTTCGGTTAAGGCCGCCGATATACTGCGCCACGTGGGTCATGGCTGCGGGTGTTTGAAACGCTTTGGCAAAGCCTGATGTGAAACCGAAAACGCGCGTTTTGGCTTTTTCAGAGTGTTTTGGTAACAAAAAACCAACAATCACCATCCCGTGCCCTCAAGTGTGAGTTAAAACAATAACTAACGTGCTCAATGGAGCTGAGTGGGCAAGCGTGAAAAACAAACAGAGACCGGTCAACCTCGACCTACAGACGATCAGCTTTCCTGTCACTGCCATTGCATCCATCCTGCACCGTGTTTCAGGGGTCATTACCTTTGTTGCACTGGGCATCTTGCTGTGGATGCTTGGTACTTCACTCGCCTCTCCCGAAGGGTTTGCTACCGTGGTTGCCATCATGGACAACTTCCTGGTCAAACTCGTGCTGTGGGGGATCCTGACTGCGCTGGCATACCACATTGTGGGCGGCTTGCGTCATCTGGTCATGGATATGGGCTATTGGGAAGAGCTGGAATCCGGCAATCAGAGCGCCCGCGTGGCCTTCGTGATCACCGCGATCCTGGCTGTATTGGCGGGAGTGCTTGTATGGTAACCAATTCTGCAACCTTCGGGCGCAGCGGCGTTCATGATTACATTCTGATCCGCGCCACCGCCCTCATCATGACCTGTTATGTCCTCTATCTAGTGGGCTTTGTCGCGTTCAACGACATCACCTACGAGGTGTGGGCAGGCTTCTTCGCCAAAACATTCACCAAGGTATTCACCCTGTTGACCCTGCTCTGCGTACTGATCCACGCCTGGATTGGTCTGTGGCAGGTGCTGACTGACTATATCAAGCCGGTAGGGCTGCGCGGGGCGCTGCAATTTGCCCTGGTCGTGGTGCTGTTTGTCTATCTGATGACGGGTTTCGTCGTGCTGTGGGGTGTGTAAGGTGACTATTCCAACTCGTGAATTTGATGCGGTGGTGATTGGTGCCGGTGGTGCCGGTATGCGCGCCGCGCTGCAGATTGCCCAGTCCGGCAAGAGCTGCGCTCTGTTGTCCAAGGTTTTTCCAACCCGTTCTCACACTGTTTCCGCTCAGGGCGGCATCACGGTCGCGCTGGGCAATGCCCACGATGACAACTGGCAGTGGCACATGTATGACACCGTAAAAGGCTCCGATTACATCGGTGATCAGGAAGCCATCGAGTACATGTGCAAGACCGGCCCCGAAGCCATCTATGAGCTGGAGAACATGGGCTTGCCCTTCTCCCGTTTCGACAACGGCACTGTCTACCAGCGTCCGTTTGGCGGTCAGTCCAAGAATTTCGGTGGCGAGCAGGCTGCTCGTACCGCTGCGGCGGCCGACCGTACCGGCCATGCCCTGCTGCACACCCTCTATCAGCAGAACGTCAAGAACAAGACTACCGTCTTCTCCGAGTGGTATGCGCTGGATCTGGTGAAGAACCAGGACGGTCACATCGTTGGCTGTACCGCCATCGATATGGAGAGCGGCGAAGTGGTCTACTTCAAGGCCAAGGCCACCGTGCTGGCCACCGGCGGTGCCGGTCGTATCTACCAGTCCACCACCAATGCCCACATCAACACCGGTGACGGTGTCGGCATGGCGCTGCGTGCCGGGGTAGGGGTGCAGGACATGGAATTCTGGCAGTTCCACCCGACCGGCATCGCCGGTGCCGGGGTGCTGGTGACTGAAGGTTGCCGTGGTGAAGGCGGCTATCTGCTCAATAAAGATGGCGAGCGCTTCATGGAGCGTTATGCCCCCAACGCCAAGGATCTTGCCGGTCGCGACGTGGTGGCTCGCTCCATCATGATCGAGATCCGCGAAGGGCGTGGCTGCGACGGTCCCTGGGGTCCGCACATCAAGCTCAAGCTGGATCATCTCGGTAAAGAGGTGCTGGAATCTCGTCTGCCGGGCATCTGCGAACTCTCTCGCACCTTCGCCCATGTGGATCCGGTCAAAGAGCCCATCCCGATCATCCCGACCTGCCACTACATGATGGGCGGCGTGCCGACCAACGTGAATGGCCAGTGTCTGGCGCAAGACAAGGATGGCAACGACGTACCGGTGGTCGGCCTGTTTGCGGTGGGCGAAATTGCCTGCGTATCCGTACACGGTGCCAACCGTCTGGGTGGCAACTCCCTGCTGGATCTGGTGGTGTTCGGTCGTGCCGCCGGCATGCATCTGGTCAACACCCTGGGCGAGATGGATCACGGTCGCGATGCCTCCGAATCCGATATCGATGCAGCCATGGCGCGCTTCAACCGTTGGGAAAATTGCCGTGACGGCGAAGACCCGGTGCAGATCCGCAAAGACCTGCAGCGTTGCATGCAGAACAACTTCTCCGTATTCCGCGAAGGGGATGCCATGGCAGAAGGGCTGGCCGAGCTGAAACTCATCCGTGAGCGCCTCAAGCATGCCCGTCTGGACGACACCTCCAAGGAGTTCAACACCCAGCGCATCGAGTGCCTGGAGCTGGACAACCTGATGGAGACTGCGTTTGCCACGGCAGTGGCGGCCAACTTCCGTACCGAGAGTCGCGGTGCTCACAGCCGCTTTGACTTCCCGGAGCGTGACGACGAGAGCTGGTTGTGCCACAGCCTCTATCACCCGGACACCGAGTCCATGACCCGTCGCGCTGTCAACATGTCACCCAAGACCCGTGAGGCGTTCCCGCCCAAGGTCCGGACTTACTGATTGCGGAGCCAAGCCCTATGAACGTCACTTTTTCTGTCTACAGATACAATCCGGATGTTGATAACGTCCCCCATATGAAGGAATATCATCTTGATATTCCTGAAGGTTCCGACATGATGGTGCTCGACGCACTGATCCAGTTGAAAGAGCTGGATCCCACACTCGCCTTCCGCCGCTCTTGCCGCGAAGGGGTCTGTGGATCAGACGGTCTCAACATGAATGGCAAGAACGGTCTTGCCTGCATCACCCCGCTCTCCGATCTGCTGAAGAAGGGCAATAACGTCGTTATCCGCCCCTTGCCCGGCCTGCCGGTGATCCGCGATCTGGTGATTGACATGACCCAGTTCTACACCCAGTGGGAGAAGGTCAAACCCTTCCTCATCAACGATGACAAGTTGCCGCCGGTGCGTGAGCACCTGCAATCCCCCGAAGAGCGCGCCAAGCTTGACGGCCTGTACGAGTGCATTCTCTGTGCCTGCTGCTCCACTTCGTGCCCCTCCTTCTGGTGGAATCCCGACAAGTTCATCGGTCCGGCCGGGCTGCTCGCCGCCTACCGCTGGCTGGCTGACAGCCGCGATACCGCGACCACCGAACGACTGGGGAATCTGGACGACGCATTCAGCGTGTTCCGCTGCCATGGCATCATGAACTGCGTGAACGTCTGTCCGAAAGGCTTGAACCCGACCAAGGCGATTGGCCAGATCAAGTCGATGTTGCTCAATCGGGCTGTTTAGTATCAGGGCCGGCCAGGTGCTGGCCCGACCTCTGGATAGCCATCCCACCCGTGGCAGGATGGCTATTTGACCCCTACAAGCTGCGCAGCAGTAACAAGAAGTACAAGGGATAGAAATGCATAACGGCGTGATGAAGGCCTGGTTGGAGTCATCTCACCTGGCTGGTGCGAATGCAAGCTATATAGAGGATTTGTACGAATCCTTCCTAGAAAATCCTGACTCCGTGTCCGACGAGTGGCGCAGCCTGTTTAGCGAGCTGCCCCAGGTCAATGGCCATGCTGTTGAACAACCCCACTCCCAGGTCCGCGATTATTTCCGTCGTCTGGCCAAGGATCCCTCCCGTTACAGCGCGCCTGTCTCCGATCCGCAAGTGGATGCCAAGCAGGTGCGGGTATTGCAGCTGATCAACGCCTTCCGTTTCCGTGGTCACCAGAATGCCAATCTGGACCCGCTGGGCCTGTGGCAGCGTGAAACCGTTGCCGAACTGGATCCTGCGTTCCACAACCTGCAGGGCGCAGACATGGAGGCCACCTTCAATGTGGGCTCCTACGCCATCGGTCGCGAGACCATGGTGCTCTCCGACCTCTACGCCTCACTGAAGAAGACCTATTGCGGCTCCATCGGTGCCGACTACATGCACCTCACCTCCACCGAGGAGAAGCGCTGGCTGCAACAGCGTCTCGAATCCATTGAAGGGAAGGGGAGCTACACCCTCGAAGAGAAGACCCGTTTCCTCGAGAGCCTGACCGCCGCCGAAGGGCTGGAGAAATATCTGGGCGCCAAGTTCCCGGGAGCCAAGCGCTTCTCGCTGGAAGGTGGCGACGCCATGATCCCCATGCTCAAGGAGCTGATCCGTCGCGCCGGTGAGCAGGGCTGCAAAGAGGCCGTTATCGGTATGGCCCACCGCGGTCGTCTCAACGTGCTGATCAACGTGCTCGGTAAACGGGCGCAGGATCTGTTCGACGAGTTTGCCGGCAAGCATGGCGAATCCTGGGGTACCGGTGATGTGAAGTACCACATGGGCTTCTCCTCCGACTTCGCCACCCCGGGTGGCAACGTCCACCTGGCGCTGGCGTTCAACCCCTCTCACCTCGAAATCGTCAACCCTGTGGTCATCGGCTCGGTCCGTGCCCGGATGGATCGTCGCGGTGACAAGGATGGTTCCAGCGTGTTGCCCATCACCATTCACGGTGACTCGGCCATGGCCGGTCAGGGCGTGGTGGCCGAGACCTTCAACATGTCCCAGACCCGCGCCTATGGTGTCGGCGGGACGGTGCGCATCGTCATCAACAACCAGGTGGGCTTCACCACCTCCTATATCCGTGACCTGCGTTCCACCGAATATTGCACCGACATCGCCAAGGCGGTGCAGGCACCGGTGCTGCACGTCAACGGGGATGATCCGGAGGCTGTGGTGCTGGTGACCCAGATTGCACTGGATTACCGCAACACCTTCAAACGCGACGTGGTGATCGAGCTGGTCTGCTACCGTCGTCACGGTCACAACGAAGCGGACGAGCCGAGCGCGACCCAGCCGCTGATGTACCAGAAGATCAAGCAGCACCCGACCCCGCGCAAGATCTACGCCGATCAGCTGGTGGCCGAGGGGAGCCTCGCTCAGGAGCGGGCGACCGAACTGGTCAACGAGTATCGTGAAGCGCTGGATCGCGGCGAGCGGGTGAGCAAGGAGTGGCGGCCGATGGAGCTGCACTCCGTCGACTGGACCCCTTATCTGGGCCACGACTGGAACATGGCCTATGAGAGTGCCGTGCCGATGGATCACCTCAAGAGCCTCGGCGAGCGGGTGAGCCAGTATCCGGCCACTCACGTGCTGCAGCGTCAGGTCGAGAAGATTTACGAAGACCGCCGTCTGATGGCCGCAGGCGAGAAGCTGGTGGATTGGGGCTTTGCCGAGACCCTGGCCTACGCCACCCTGGTGGACAAGGGGTCCCGTATCCGCTTTACCGGTGAAGACTCCGGCCGTGGCACCTTCTTCCACCGCCACGCAGTGCTGCACAGCCAGACCGATGCCAGCACTTATACCCCGCTGTGCAACCTGCACGACGAGCAAGGCCCGTTCGAGGTGTATGACTCTGTGCTGACCGAGAACGCGGTACTGGCCTTTGAATATGGCTACGCCAGCGCCGAGCCGGCTGGCCTCACCATTTGGGAAGCCCAGTTCGGCGATTTCGCCAACTGTGCCCAGGTGGTGGTGGATCAGTTCCTCTCCTCCGGCGAGCAGAAGTGGGGCCGGATGTGCGGCCTGACCATGCTGCTGCCGCACGGTTACGAGGGGCAGGGCCCGGAGCACTCCTCCGCCCGTCTGGAGCGTTATCTTCAGATGTGCGCTCAGCACAACATGCAGGTGTGCGTGCCCTCTACCCCGGCGCAGGTGTTCCATATGCTGCGTCGTCAGGTAGTGCGCCCGATGCGCCGTCCGCTGATCGTCATGACGCCCAAATCCCTGCTGCGCCAC
The DNA here is from genome assembly GCF_054052405.1 of Aeromonas aquatilis. Taxonomy (NCBI): domain Bacteria; kingdom Pseudomonadati; phylum Pseudomonadota; class Gammaproteobacteria; order Aeromonadales; family Aeromonadaceae; genus Aeromonas; species Aeromonas aquatilis. Next base: position 10,419 of record NZ_JBSTYP010000072.1, read on the forward strand.
CCGCTGGCGGTGAGCAAGCTCGAAGAGCTGGCAGAAGGCACCTTCCAGAACGCCATCGGCGAGATCGATGCGCTGGATCCGAAAGCGGTCAAACGCGTGGTCTTCTGCTCCGGCAAGGTCTACTACGACCTGCTCGATGCCCGTCGCAAGGCCGAGCAGCACGATGTGGCGCTGGTGCGAATTGAGCAGCTTTACCCCTTCCCGGAAGAGGAAGTGCGCGCCATTCTGGCCAATTACAGCCATGTCACCGACTTTGTCTGGTGTCAGGAAGAGCCGCAAAACCAGGGCGCCTGGTACTGCACCCGTCACAACTACGATGAGGTGCTGCCGACCGGAGCCACCCTGCGTTATGCCGGTCGCCCCGCGTCAGCCTCACCGGCCGTTGGTTACATGTCTGTCCACGCCAAGCAGCAAAAAGCCTTGGTGGAAGATGCCCTTACCCTGTAAAGCCTCTGGCATAGAAGTAAAAAGGAACTGATTGGATGACTATCGAAATCAAGGTACCGGACCTGCCGGAATCAGTGGCGGATGCCACCATTGCCACCTGGCACAAGAAACCGGGTGATCTGGTTGCCCGTGATGAAGTGCTGGTCGACATCGAAACCGACAAGGTGGTGCTGGAAGTGCCGGCACCGCAAGCTGGCGTACTGGGCGACATCCTGCAGGCAGAGGGGGCGACCGTCCTCTCTCGCCAGCTGATTGCCACCATCAAGGCGGCTGCCGTAGCCGGTGAAGAGACCAAAGAGAAACCCGCTGAAGCGGTTGCCGATGACGGCGCCGATGGTCTGAGCCCCTCGGTGCGCCGCCTGATTGGCGAGCACGACATCGACGTGGCCAAGCTGACAGGTACCGGCAAGGGCGGTCGCATCACCAAGGATGATGTGGAAGCCTTCATCAAGGCCAAGAGCCAGCCTGCGGCAGCCGCACCGGTCGCCGCTGCCGCTCCGGCAGCCAAGGTTTCGCCGCTCAGCGGTCGCACCGACAAGCGGGTACCGATGACCCGTCTGCGCAAGCGCATTGCCGAGCGTCTGCTGGAAGCGAAAAACACCACCGCCATGCTGACCACCTTCAACGAGGTCAACATGAAGCCCATCATGGATCTGCGCAAGCAGTACGGCGAGATCTTCGAGAAGAAGCACGGCATCAAGCTCGGCTTCATGTCCTTCTACGTGAAGGCCGTGGTCGAATCCCTCAAGCGCTATCCGGAAGTGAACGCGGCGCTTGATGGTGATGACGTGGTTTACCACAACTACTTCGACGTCAGCATCGCCGTTTCCACCCCCCGTGGTCTGGTGACGCCGGTGCTGCGCGACTGCGACAACATGAGCCTGGCGGACATCGAGAAGGCCATCAAGGATCTGGCGGGCAAGGGCCGTGACGGCAAGCTGACGGTGGATGAACTGACTGGCGGCAACTTCACCATCACCAACGGTGGCGTGTTCGGCTCCCTGATGTCCACCCCGATCATCAACCCGCCCCAGAGCGCCATTCTGGGCATGCACAAGATCCAGGATCGCCCGATGGCCGTTGACGGCAAGGTCGAGATCCTGCCGATGATGTATCTGGCGCTCTCCTACGATCACCGTCTCATCGACGGACGCGAATCGGTAGGCTTCCTGGTCTCCGTCAAGGAGCTGCTGGAAGACCCGACCCGTCTGTTGCTGGACGTCTAAGCCAAGAGCACCCTGGCAAAGGGCCGAAGCCCCGAGCCGTGTGTGTTGCTGGACGTCTAAGCCTGTGGCACCCGGGCAAGGGGTTTGCGCCCCGAGCTGAGTGTGCTGCTGGACGTTTGAGTAATACCCGAGCGAACGAAAGATAACGAGGGGCCCCCGAGGCCCCCATTCACAGGGGATTGAGAAACACCAGCCCCGGACGGAAATACCTACAACACGGATAGAGCATCTATGAATCTGCATGAATATCAGGCAAAACAGCTGTTTGCCGAGTATGGCCTGCCGGTCTCCGAAGGTTATGCCTGTGCTACCCCACAAGAAGCGGCCGAAGCGGCCGACAAGATTGGCGGCAATACCTGGGTCGTCAAATGCCAGGTACACGCCGGTGGCCGCGGTAAAGCGGGCGGCGTAAAAGTGGCCAAGAGCAAGGATGAGATCCGTGCTTTTGCCCAAAACTGGCTTGGCAAAAATCTGGTGACCTACCAGACCGATGCCAACGGCCAGCCGGTCACCAAGATCCTGGTGGAATCTTGCACCGACATCGCCAAAGAGCTCTACCTGGGCGCCGTGGTTGACCGTGGTTCGCGCCGCGTGGTCTTCATGGCCTCGACCGAAGGTGGCGTGGATATCGAGAAGATTGCCCACGAAACCCCCCATCTGGTCCACAAGGCGGCCATCGATCCGCTGGTGGGTCCGCAGGCCTATCAGGCCCGCGAACTGGCCTTCAAACTGGGTCTGGTCGGCGATCAGATCAAACAGTTCACCAAGATCTTCATGGGTCTGGGCCAGATGTTCCTGGACTGCGATTTCGCGCTGCTGGAGATCAACCCGCTGGTGATCACCGCGCAGGGCAACCTGCACTGCCTGGATGGCAAGATCAATATCGACGCCAACGCACTGTATCGTCAGCCCAAGCTGCGCGAGATGCACGACCCGTCACAAGATGACCCCCGCGAAGCGCACGCCGCCCAGTGGGAGCTCAACTATGTGGCCCTCGATGGCAACATCGGCTGCATGGTCAACGGCGCGGGTCTGGCCATGGGCACCATGGACATCGTCAACCTGCACGGCGGCAAGCCGGCCAACTTCCTTGACGTCGGCGGCGGCGCCACCAAGGAGCGGGTGACCGAGGCGTTCAAGATCATCCTCTCCGACAGCAACGTCAAAGCGGTGCTGGTCAACATCTTTGGCGGCATCGTGCGCTGCGACATGATCGCGGAAGGCATCATCGGTGCGGTCAAGGAAGTGGGGGTCAAGGTGCCCGTCGTGGTCCGTCTGGAAGGCAATAACGCCGAGCTGGGTGGTATCAAGCTGGCCGAGAGCGGCCTCAACATCATTGCGGCCAAGAGTCTGACCGATGCCGCGCAGCAAGTCGTAAAAGCAGCGGAGGCCAACTGATGAGCGTACTGATCAACAAGGACACCCGAGTCATCTGCCAGGGCTTTACCGGCGGTCAGGGTACTTTCCACTCCGAGCAGGCGCTCTCCTACGGCACCCAGCTGGTCGGCGGCGTCTCCCCGGGCAAGGGTGGCACCACCCATCTGGGCCTGCCGGTGTTCAACACCGTCCGTGACGCGGTCGAAGCGACCGGCGCCACCGCCACCGTCATCTATGTTCCGGCACCGTTCTGCAAGGATGCGATCCTGGAAGCGATCGACGCGGGCATCAAGCTGATTGTCACCATCACCGAAGGCATCCCGACGCTGGATATGCTGGACGTCAAAGTGAAGCTGCAAGAGACCGGCGTGCGGATGATCGGCCCCAACTGCCCGGGCGTGATCACCCCGGGTGAGTGCAAGATCGGCATCATGCCGGGCCACATTCACAAGCCGGGCAAGGTGGGCATCGTCTCCCGCTCCGGCACCCTGACCTACGAAGCGGTCAAGCAGACCACTGACGAAGGCTTTGGCCAGTCCACCTGCGTCGGTATCGGTGGTGACCCCATCCCGGGCTCCAACTTTATCGACATTCTGGAGATGTTCCAGAACGACCCGCAGACCGAAGCGATCGTGATGATCGGCGAGATCGGTGGCAACGCCGAGGAAGACGCTGCTGCCTATATCAAGGCCCACGTCACCAAGCCGGTGGTCTCCTATATCGCGGGTGTTACAGCCCCTCCCGGCAAGCGGATGGGCCACGCTGGCGCCATCATCTCCGGTGGCAAGGGTACTGCCGCCGAGAAGTTTGCCGCGCTGGAAGATGCTGGCGTGAAAACTGTCCGCTCCCTGGCCGATATCGGCAAAGCCCTGCGCGAAGTCACCGGCTGGTAATTCCTGTTAGCCCGTTATCTCTAATAAAAATGCCGCCCAATGGGCGGCGTTTTTATTTATGTCTAATTGTCTCAAAAATTTTAGCTCATCTGAGTATTAAAATCTTTGCTCAGCAACATCGGCCATTATTCTATCAACCTCTTCACTTTCACAGTCGGTTGCTACCATCCAAAGATAAATACCATAGGCTCTTATCATCCGATAGTAATCGACAGCTTCCTTCATTGTTGGTAGAGCAGTACCTGCATCATCATGAGTTAATTCATTTCGTCTATCAACCAATTTGGTTATTTTATCTATGTCATCATCATCGATCTTGTTGTTCCATTCAGTTAGTTTTTTCTTGTTGTATGGGCCATTGAAAGATACAAGGAAATCTTTAAATATCTCAAAAAGTTCAATGATTGCAAGTTTTGCAATTACAGGCTCAGCCCTAGATACGCCGTTAGGAATACTTTTGAATGGTGCTTTAATACCACCGTTTTTATTTCTAGTTGGTTTATCACCAAGAATCATGGCAGATAGAACAGACATTTCATTACTTGTTTTAAAACAGTAGGGGTGAGTTCTTATGATTTCTTTTTCATTTGCAGGGGCAGATAGATATGGCCCATCTTTCCACGCCAAATTATCGTCTCCACAGCAATTTGGATCTAACATTTTCTCTGCTGATCTTGCCAAGTCAAACACCCAAGCGCTATCCAATGCGGCTTCATTTATTTTCTTTAGAAAAGCTTTCATTTTATTTTCCTAACGAGTGAAGTAAGATGCCTGCTATATATTGGTTGGTGTTTTACGAATCATTTTAATAGGCGATTGATAAGTGTCAAAATAGATGCTAATCGTTACACTCAAAGAAGATAGTATGCCACAGGACCTACATGAATTTTATAGTGGCAGATCAATCTTTTAAATTTGATAAAAGTCATCTCGTATGTTGGGTTAAAAAGGTAGGTTGGTGCTGAACGAAGTGAAGCCCAACGTTTACCGTGAAATATGTTTGTCAATCTGTTTACGGCTCGGTCACATCATTGTTTATCCTGCTCTGTCTGGCGCAATCACGCTCGCCTGTTGGGCTTCGCTACGCTCTGCGCCAACCTACAAATCATGCTATCTCAATCCTGCCGTCGCAGGGGTCAATCAGCTGATCACGCTTGGTGATAATGCCCCCTCAGATTTCACCTGTAAAAATGCCGACCCTCGGGTCGGCATTTTCAAGAAATTGGCTGTGGGGCGAAATAGTATGGGAAATAGTTGCCCTCTATCACCGGGCTATTTATCCGCCTTGCCCGCCGCATCGGCAAGTTTGGCCAGCTGTTTGTCATACCAGGCCACCGGGCGGTTCTCATCTTCCGCCTGCTCTTTGCGCCGGATGGCATTGCGCACCGCCATGGCCCCCAGCCAGCGGAATGGCTCTGGCGGAAAATAGCCGCGCGGGCCGCTGACCAGCGCGCAGTCGCGCCACGGCTTGTCCTCCTCCCGTACTTCATCACGCACCAGGGCCGCCAGGATCTGGCCGCCGATCCAGCTCTGGGCCACTCCGTTGCCGGAGTAGCCGAGGCCATAGACGATATTGGGCTGACCTCGCCAGTGACCGAAGAAGGGGAGGCCATCTACCGAGCGGTCGGAGGCGCCGCACCAGCTGGCGGCGATGGGCACCTCTTTGAGCGCCGGAAAGAAGCGGCGCAGGGTGCGGGTGAGGGGGGCAAGATAGCGGCTGGGGGCATCGAACTCGGCCAGATGGCGGTTGGCAAAGGCGAAGGTGTTGCCCCCCTTGCCCAGCATCAGCCGCCCTTGCGGGGTGGAGCGGTAGTAATGCACAAAGGTGCGGCCATCCACCACGGAGCGGCCGTGCGCAAGCTGCTGGGCAGCCAGTGCATCCGGCACGGGGTCGGTTATCACCATATCGGAGGAGACCAGCACTATACTGCGGCGAAACTCGCGAAAGTGCTGCACCATGGCGCTGTTGAGGGCCAGCACCACCTTGCGGGCACGCACCTCGCCCTGTGGCGTTTGCACCCGCGCAGGCTGGCCCGCCTCAAGGCGCCGCATGGGGGAGTGTTCATAGACCTCGACCCCCAGTTCCCGCGCCACCCGCAGCAGGCCGCGCACCAGCAGTGCCGGTTGCACCGAACCCGCGTGGGGGCTGTAGAGCCCCTCCAGATGAACGTGGGAGCCGCTCTGGCTCGCCAGTTCACCCTCCGCAATCGCCTGCCACTGGTTAAGGTCGGCTCGTTTTAGTTCCTGCAATACCGGCTCCATCAGACCGCGCTGGGCCTCGCTGGTGGCGGTGTAACAGGTGCCCTCGACCCTCAGCTCTGCCTCTATGTGGTGCGTTTCGCAGAAGTGGGCGATCTCGTGTACCGCCTGCTCGGAGCGTTTTACCAGCCAGGCGGCCTGCTGCTCGCCAAAGAGGCGCTTTAAGGTCAAATACTTGGCCGACCAGGTGAGCAAACAGCCGCCGTTGCGCCCGGAGGCGCAGCTGCCGCAGCGATCTTTCTCCAGCACCATGATGCGTAAGGCAGGTTCGGCCTGTTTAAGGGCGATGGCGCTCCACAGCCCGGTAAAGCCGCCACCGACGATGCAGACATCGACCTCGTGGCTGCCGACTAGGGGCGTGGGTGGTGCGGGTTGTTCGGCGGCGAGCGCTTCGGCCAGCCAGAAGGGGAGAGTGGACATGATGACTCCTCGATGAGGTTATGGGTGGCGCCAGCGCTGGGTGCGATCCAACAGGGCGCGGCTCAAAAAGAGCTGGAGCAGCTTGACGGTGGCGGCGGCCAGCAGGATCAGGGTGGCCATGGCAGCGGCCGCGGCGGTATCGCCGGAATCCTCCATGTTGAGCACGGCGATGGAGGCGAGCACGCTGTCGCTCGAGTAGAGGAAGGTCACCGCCGAGGTGGTGGTCATGGCGTTGACGAACAGATAGATAAAGATCTCCAAGAGCGCAGGCAGGGAGGCGGGCAGGGTGACTCGCCAGAACGCCTTCCAGAGCGGAATGCGCAATGAGATGGCCACCAGCTCCAGCTCCTTGGGCAGTTGCTTGAGGCTGGTCAGCGCCGTCATATGACCCACGGTGTAGTAGTGGATGACGCAGGAGAGCACCATCAGCGGCAGAGTGCCATAGAGAGTGCCAAAGAGTGGATTGCCGTTGAAAAAGAAGATGTAACCCAGTCCCAGCACCATGCCGGGCACCGCCAGCGACAGCATGGCGAGCAGATGCAACAGCTGGCGCAGCGGCGCGAAGTGGCGTCCCTTCTCCTGCGCCCAGGCCAGCACCATCACCAGCACGGTACCGATAAGCGCGGTATAGAGGCCCAGCTGCAAGGTGTTGGTAAAGGGCTGCCAGCCGTAGACGCTGTTGCTGTCAAAGGCGTAGTGATCGAGCGTCAGAGCGAGGTTGTAGGGCCAGAACTGCACCAGGGAGCCGTAAACGGCCATCCCCACCAGCGCCAGAAACAGCAGGGCCCAGAGCGAGCACCAGCCGAGCGCCAGCAGATCCCGCAGCCGATGGGGTTTGGGGCTATAGGGCACCGCCTTGGTGCTGCTCTGCTCCTGCATCTTGCTGCGTACTCTGTGCTCCAGGGCAAAGCTTAACAGTGCCGGCAGCAGCAGGGTGACGCTGGCAACGGCGCCGAGGGAGAAGTTCTGCATCCCGATCACCTGCCGGTAGATATCGGTAGCCAGCACGCTGTACTGGCCGCCAATCACCTTGGCCACCCCGAAGTCGCAGATGGTGAGGGTGAAGACGGCGATGGCGGCGCTGAGCAGGCCATAACGGGCGGTAGGCAGGGTGACAGTGACAAAGGTGCGCCAGCCGCTGCTGCCGAGCACCCGGGAGGCTTCATAGAGGCGGGCATCGCTCTGACCGAGCGCCGTGATAAGGATCATCAGGGCGTGGGGAAAGCACCAGAAGCCCAGACCAATGACGATGCCGATGGGGCCGTAGATGCTCTCGCCGCCAAGCAGCCCCTTGGCGATCCCCTGATTGCCAAACCAGTAGACCAGACTGATGGCGGGCAACAGGGAGGGCATCAGGAGCGGGGTCAAACCGATGAGGCGAAACAGGGGCTTGCCCGGCATACAGGTGCGGGTGAGGGCGTAGGCGTAGCCAAAGGCGATGGTCACCACCAGCGCGGTGATCAGCACCCCGAGCCAGAGGGTGTTGCCTATGGTGCGCCCCAGATGAGGGGAGTCGAAGTAGGCGCTGAAGTTGGCAAGGCCCACCCAGAGGCCGTTCTCATCCTGCAGACTCTTTTGCAGCATGGTGAGCAGTGGCAGCAACAGACCGCCGGTGAGCAGGGCGATGCCGAGCACCAGCAGGATCAGTTGCAGCAGCTGATCCCGGCTCCAGCCGCGACAGAGCCGCTGCCAGCGGGCGTCTTGCCGGGCTGTCGCTGGCGGCAACAGGGAGGAGGTCGCGAAGGGGGCTGTCATGGGCGCTCTCCTTCAAACAGTTGCATCGCCCCGGCGGGCCAGTGCAGCGAGCAGCGCATGCCGCTGCGCCAGCCACCCTGTTCGTGGTGGGGCAGCTCATGGGTCGGGCGCTCCACCAAAATTTGTTGCGGGCCCAGATAGGTGTCGGCGGTGCAGATAAGGCGCTGGGCGGCGCCGAGAAACTCCACCTGAACGATGGTTGCTTCAATGCAATGTTGGCCAAGAGACAGCTCGCTCGGCGCACTCAGGGTGATCGCCTCGGGGCGGATCGCCACCTGCAATTTGCTGCCGGCCGCGGCCCGATTGGCGAGTTGCAGCGGTTGTTCGTTGAGGCGCACCTGAGTGGGGCTCAGCACCAGGGTGTCGAGGAAGTTCATGGTGCCGACGAAGCTTGCCACGAAGCGGCTGGCAGGCTGGTGGTAGATCTCCTGCGGGGTACCCACCTGTACGATGCGGCCGCCCTCCATCACCACGATGCGGTCGGCCATGGTCAGCGCCTCTTCCTGATCGTGGGTCACCATGATGGTGGTGATGCCAAGGCGCTGCTGCAGGGCGCGGATCTCGCTGCGAAGATGGGTGCGTACCAATGCATCCAGCGCGCTGAGCGGCTCGTCCAGCAACAACAGACCGGGGGAGAGGGCGAGCGCTCGGGCCAGCGCCACCCGTTGCTGCTGGCCGCCGGAGATCTGGCTCGGGTATTTGTGGGACTGGGCCGTGAGATCCACCAGCCCCAGCCAGTGGTCCACCCGCTCCTTGATGAGATCCCGCGCCAGCCCCTGATTCTCAAGGCCGAAGGCGATATTCTGGGCCACCGTCAGGTTGGGGAAGAGGGCATAGGACTGAAACACGATGCCAAAGTCGCGCTGCTGGGGCGGCAGGCGGGAGATATTGCGCCCCCCTTGCCAGATCTCGCCGCTGTCCGGCAGATCCAGCCCGGCGATGGCTCTGAGCAGGGTGGTCTTGCCACAGCCGGAGGGGCCGAGAAAGCAGATAAACTCCCCCGGCTCAATGGTCAGAGAGATCCCCTTGAGGGCCTGAAAAGCACCGAACTGCTTGTTGAGATGTTGAATGTCCAGATAGGGCTGGGTCATGGTTCGACTCGCTACTGATTTGGTATATACCAGTTTGCGGGTGAAGTGTGACGGTCAGGTGATCGGGGGATGACAGCTTGATGATAGTCAGATGACGACGGGATGGAAATCAGGGGGATATTATTGTCCGGATTTTTCCTTGAATCGTTCAGGAAATTAAATTCTTGCATTTATTTGAGGCGAGAAAAAGCCTTTCCATTTTTATAACCTTCTGATGAACTTGATAGATAGCGATGATGTTCAACTAGCGCAGATAAATAAGGCTATACCTTTCAAATAATTATAACTTGAGGTCCATAATCAGAATGAATGCCAACTATGCTTTTTTCCTAATTGACATGCTCATACAACCATGGAAAAATTCTTGGTTGCGGCTGAATTATTTAATCTCCTAATTGCTTTCTTTATAATGTTAAAGTTTGATAGGTAATAAAATGCATTTACGTCCTTCATTGATATCTGAACTTGTCTCTTTTCACAACATGGAGATTTCGTCAGAGAATAATAAATATATTCAAGCGTATACACATGAAGAGCATATGCTTGCCTATCATCAGGACAATACGCACTATCTCACTGTTATCGAGGCGGGGGAGTGTATCGGGTTTATTATTTTGGTGTGTGATGAACAAGGCATTGAGTTCCGCAGGATTGTGATCACCAAAAAAGGTAGCGGATTAGGTCAGTCAGCCTTGCTGGAAATGGAAAAGTACTGCTTGGCTCATTTCAATGAAAAAAGAATATGGCTGGACGTGTTTGATTATAATCTGAGAGGGATTCATATTTATGAAAAATCTGGATATAAAAGAGTCAGCTCAGTCGCTCATCCCAAAGAGAATTTATTCATTTATGAGAAAAATATTTAATCCTGTTGTGCTATAAATTAAATGTTATCCTCTGCGTAACTCAACAAATGAGATGTATCTAAAGTTAACGGTGACATAAATATCTCGTTTCGTTAGCTCGCTTCACATAAAAAGCCCACTCAAAATATGAATGGGCTTTAATAAGGCTATGTCCCAATTACGTGTTGAAAGGCTAAGCTTGAAGTAGGCCATCACCTTGAGGTCTACCATCATGGATACCCCAGCCTTTC